>SCUR01000346.1 GCA_004297235.1 Candidatus Manganitrophaceae bacterium
CATTGGTCTTACAGGATGTTCTTCAGGAGGTGGCCGGAAAAAATCCGGAGGTCATTGCAGCGGAAAAACGGGAGCGCGCGGCGGAAGCGCGGATTCCGCAGGCGCGCGCCTGGGAGGATCCCCAGGTCGGCGTCACGCAGTGGTCGATTCCTTCGAGTTTCAACATCGGGAAGGCCGATGAGACCTGGTACACCCTCTCCCAGAGTTTTCCCTTTTTCGGAAAGCGAGCTCTCCGAGTCAGCGTCGCCGAACTGGAGCGGACGATGGCAAGCGAGGAGGCTCGGAGCGTCCGACTCAAATTAATGAAGAAGGCGAAGCAGGCCTATTACGATCTCTTCTTCGCCCAAAAAGCGCTCGAGATTCATCATCAGCAACTCGAGCTGGCCCGGAAATTTTCAAGGATCGCCCAGGAGAAGTTCGCCGTCGGAGAAGTCGGCCAGCAAGACGTGCTGCGCGCCCAGGTGGAACTACTCCAGCTAGCCAACGACCGGGAAACCCTGGAACAGGAGCAGGAGACGGCGGAGGCGCGGCTTAATACCCTGCTGAATCGCCCTCCGGACGCCCCGCTCGGTCTCCCCCAAACCCCGATGATCCCGGACGTCGAGCCTAAGTTGGAGACGCTTCAGCGGGAAGCGGAAGAATACCGCCCCGAAAATAGGATGCTGGAGTTGGCCATTCGCCGCAGCGACGAATCGGTCAAGCTGGCCAAGCGCGATTTCTTCCCTGATGTGATGGCGGAAGTGTCTTACTGGGATGTCCATGACGGCCCGAACCGTTGGATGACTGCCATCAAAATCAACATCCCTTGGTTCAACAAGAAAAAGTATGACTCCCGCATTCGGGAAAATGAAGCCGAGCGATCGCGCGCAGAGGCAGCGCGCCAATCGACGATCAACGAGACCCATCTTCGGAT
This sequence comes from Candidatus Manganitrophaceae bacterium, assembly GCA_004297235.1. GTDB lineage: Bacteria > Nitrospirota > Nitrospiria > SBBL01 > Manganitrophaceae > Manganitrophus. The sequence continues at coordinate 914 of SCUR01000346.1, forward strand.
CAAAGAACTTCTCGTCCGATTCCAAACGTCGCGGCGTCTTGCGCGGCTTTATGAAAGCGGCATCGCGCCGCTGGCCGAGCAATCGTTGGAAGCGGCTATCATCGGGTATCAGAACAGAAAAAACAATTTCCTCACGCTGATTGACGCGCAAAAGAATCTGAAAGAGTTGGAGCTGACCTACTACCGCACGCTCACGGAGCTTCAGAAGAGTTTAGCCGAACTGGAAGAAATAACCGGAAAAGAAATTTAATCGATAAGACCAGGAGGATCCCATGAAGATTTTTCAGAACTCCAAAAAAGGCGTCAAATTGGCCGCTTTGCTTCTGGCCCTTACGGCCGCGGTATTTTCTACTTTTTACATCACGCAGAACCGGGCAATGGGGAACCCGAAAGAAGAGCCGTCGATGAAAAGGATGCCCGGAATGGAAGGAATGAAGATGGGGATCAATGAGACCGGACAGGCGACGACGATGCTCATGCCGGAGAAAAAGCAGCGCATCGGTGTTAAAATCGCCGAGGTGCGGGAAAAAGAGATAGAGAAGGCGATCCGGACTGTCGGACGGGTGGCATATGATGAGCGAAAACTGGCTCGAATCAATCTGAGGGTCGACGGCTGGGTTCAGGATCTCTTTGTCAATTTCACCGGCCAAGAAGTGAAAAAGGGCGAGCCGCTTCTCACCCTCTACTCTCCCGATCTGCTCTCGACGCAGCAGGAATATCTGCTGGCGAAAAGAGGACAGGCGAAACTAAAAGCCAGCCCGATCGCCGAAGTACGGGAGACCGGAGGCGCGCTCTTCTCCTCGGCGCGAAGAAGACTGCTTCTGTCAGGAATCACCGAGAAGCAGATTCAGGAGCTGGAGGATCGGAGCGAGCCGCAGACGGCGATCACGATCACCTCTCCGATCCACGGCGTGGTCACCAAAAGAGAGGGAACCCAAGGGATGCGGGTCACACCGGAGATGACCCTTTATGAGATCGCCGATCTGTCCACCGTCTGGGTCGTGGCGGAAGTCTACGAATCCGACCTCTCCTCCGTGAAAGAAGGTCAGGAGGCCGCCGTCACCGTGGATGCCTACCCCGGCGAGACATTCCGCGGAAAGGTGGCCTACATCGATCCATTTCTTAATCCTCAAACCCGGACGGTTCGGGTCCGACTGGAACTCCCCAATCCAGGCCTTAGACTCAAACCGGAGATGTTCGCCCAGGTGGAGTTGAAATCCCAACTTGGGAAGGGGCTCATTATTCCCGAATCGGCCCTTCTTGATTCCGGAATGCGCCAAATCGTTTTCGTTGATAAGGGAATGGAGATGTACGAGCCGCGCGAGGTCAAAGCGCGCCGGATCAACAGCGACTATCTGGTTCAGGAGGGGCTGACGGCCGGAGAGCGGATCGTCACCTCCGCCAACTTTCTGATCGACTCGGAGAGCAAGCTGATGGCCTCGGCCAACATGATGGGGTCGCTCGGGATGGCCGGCATCAAAATGGAGCAGGCCCAGATGGGCGAGATGGAGATGCCTGGGATGAAGGGGATGCCGATGAAAGGTGAGAGCGCCCCGAAAGGCCCGCAGACGAAGAAAGCGGGCGGCCTCACCCTCACGTTGTCTACCGATCCGGCGCCCCCGAAAGAGGGGGGAAATCTACTCCGTCTGAAAATTGTCGATGCTTCCGGAAAACCGATCGAAGATGCGAAGGTCGTTTTCTCCTACATCATGCCAATGCCGGGAATGAAAGCGGCCCAAGCGCTCGCCTCTTTTAAAAACGGCCAATATGAGGCGAAGACCAAATTCGGCATGGCGGGGACCTGGGAGGTCACCGCCATCGTGAGCCCGCCCGGAAAACCGGATGTCCAAGAGAAATTTACCCTGGAAGCCGGCGGGGATGAGATGGAAGGAATGCCGGGAATGTGATTCGGTCGAGGGGGCCGGGGTGAGAGAATCCCCTCCCCCTCGCAAGATCCGATCTGACTTGCAGGAGCCATGATGCTCGCCAAAATTATCGAATATAGCGCAAAGAATAAATTTCTGATCATTTTGTTGACCTTCTTCCTTTCGGCCTGGGGAGTCTGGGCGATGCGGCGCGTTCCGCTCGACGCGATCCCCGACCTCTCCGATGTCCAGGTGATCATCTACACCGAGTGGCCCGGCCGAAGCCCCACCCTGGTGGAAGACCAGATCACCTACCCGATTGTGACGTCGATGATCGCCGCGCCTAAAGTCAAAACGGTCCGGGGCCAGTCGATGCTCGGCTTCTCGTTCGTCTATGTCATCTTCGAAGACGACACCGACATTTACTGGGCCAGAAGCCGCGTGCTGGAGTACATGCAGGGGGTCTCCGACAAGATTCCGCAGGGGGTCACGCCGCGACTGGGGCCGGATGCCACTGGCGTCGGCTGGGTCTATGAATATGCCCTGGTCGATGAAACGGGAAAACATGATCTCGCGGAGCTTCGCTCTTTCCAGGATTGGACTCTCCGCTACTGGCTGCAGTCGGTCCCCGGCGTCGCCGAGGTCGCCTCAATCGGCGGCTTCGTCAAACAGTATCAGGTCAATGTCGATCCCAATCGCCTTCTGGCCTACAACATCTCCTTGCGTGATCTGACCGAGAAGGTCCGGATGAGCAACGACGATGTCGGCGGCCGGGTCATCGAGCAGGCCGGCCGGGAATACATGGTGAGAGGTCAGGGGTACATTCAGTCGCTCGACGACATCCGAAATATCGTCCTCGGAACCGATCAGCGGGGAACGCCGATCCGCGTCGCCGATGTCGCCCAGGTAACCTTGGGACCGGATCTCCGCCGGGGGGTCGTCGAGCTCGACGGCAAGGGAGAGGTCGTCGGCGGGATCGTCGTCATGCGGTATGGCGCCAATGCGCTGGAAGTAATCAACGGCGTCAAGGCCAAGATCAAAGAGATCGAGCCTTCCCTTCCCGAAGGGATCAAGATCGTCCCGACCTATGACCGCTCGGAGCTGATCGAGGCTTCCATCGGCACCCTGAAGGAGGAGTTGATCAAGCTGGGTTTAGTCGTCAGCGTCGTGACCCTGATCTTTCTCTTCCACCTCCCCAGCGCGCTGGTGGCGATCGTGACCCTGCCGGTGGCGATCCTCATTTCGTTTATTCTGATGCATTACCTGAAGATCACGTCGAACATCATGTCGCTCGGCGGGATTGCCATCGCGATCGGAGCGATGGTCGACGCCTCGATCATCATGGTCGAGAACGCCCATAAAAAGTTGGAAGCGTGGGAAGAAAACGGGAAAATCGGGAGCCGGAACGAAGCGATCATTTCCGCCGCGCAGGAGGTGGGGCCGTCTCTCTTCTTTGCTCTGTTAATTATCACCGTCGGCTTTCTGCCGGTTTTTGTTCTGCAGGGACACGAGGGTCGGCTTTTCAGCCCGCTCGCCTATACCAAAACCTTGGCGATGTTCTTCTCAGCACTCTTGGCGATCACGTTGACTCCCGTCTTGATGGTCCTCTTTGTTCGGGGAAAAATTCGCCCGGAGGCGCAGAACCCGGTCAGCCGGTTTTTGATCTGGCTCTATGGACCTGCCCTCCGCTGGGCGCTTCGGCGCCCCAAGACCGTCCTGGCGATCACCTTGTTGCTTCTCCTCTCGACGATCCCTGTTTTCCTCAAGCTCGGCTCGGAATTCATGCCCCCCTTGAACGAGGGGGCCATTCTTTATATGCCGACCACCCTTCCCGGGATTTCGATTACCGAGGCGACGCGGATTCTTCAGGCGCAGGATCGGATGCTGAAAGAATTCCCGGAGGTCGAGCGGGTGTTTGGCAAGATCGGTCAGGCGGAGACCCCGACCGACCCGGCTCCCTTGTCAATGACCGAGACCACGATCACCTTAAAACCGAAAGCGCAATGGCGGCCCGGTATGACCTGGGAAAAGCTGATCGCCGAGATGGATAAGAAACTTCAGTTCCCGGGGATGGCCAATATCTGGTGGATGCCGATCCAGACCCGGACCGAAATGCTGGCAACGGGAGTCCGGAGCAGCGTCGGAATCAAAATATTAGGACCGAGCCTCGATGAGATCGAAAAGATCGGACGTCAGATCGAAGGGATCATGCAGACCGTTTCCGGAACCCGCTCCTCGTTCTTCGAGCGGGTCACCGGTGGCTACTATCTTGACTTCAAGATCAACCGGGAGAAGGCGGCCCGTTATGGCCTCACCATAGGAGAGATCGAAGAGATCATCGAGTCGGCGGTCGGCGGCAAGAACATCTCTCAGGTGATCGCCGGCAGAGAGCGCTACCCGATCAATGTGCGCTATCCAAGAGAATACCGGGATGACATCGAGAAGCTCGGGCGGGTTTTCGTCCCTACCCCCTCCGGAGCGCAGATCCCGCTGGGTCAGCTCGCCGAGATCCAATATCATGAAGGGCCTCCGATGATCAAGAACGAGCGGGGGATGCTTTCGGGCACGGTCTTCGTCGATGTGGCCGGCCGCGATCTCGGCGGCTACGTGGAAGAAGCCAAAAAGGTCGTCGCCGAAAAGGTGAAGATGCCTGCGGGATATAGTTTGATCTGGGCCGGACAGTATGAGTATCTTCAGCGGGCCAAGGAGCGACTTCTCTATGTTGTGCCCTTGACCCTCCTGATTGTGTTCCTTCTCCTCTATCTTAATTTCAAATCGATCGCCGAAGCCTTGATCATCTTTCTCGCCATCCCCTTCTCCCTCATCGGCGCGACCTGGATTCTCTACCTGCTTCACTACAATATGAGCATCGCCGTCTGGGTCGGAATCATCGCGCTGGCAGGGGTCGATGCGGAGACCGGGATCGTGATGATCCTTTATCTGGATGAAGCCTTTTATCAAAGACGGAGGGAGGGGAATATGGCGACCCTCTCCGACCTCTATGCCGCGGTTATGGAAGGGGCGGTGCAGCGGGTTCGTCCGAAACTGATGACCGTCTCAGCCATTATCGCCGGATTGGTTCCGATTCTCTGGAGCACCGGGACCGGCGCCGATGTCATGAAGCGGATCGCGGCCCCGATGGTCGGCGGGATGGTCAGCTCCACGCTCTTGGAGCTGCTCGTCCTGCCGGTCATCTACATCCTCTGGAGGAAATCGGGTCTGACGAGGGAGATTGAACAGAGGGCAGTGAAGGAGCGGGAAGTCTTGAAAGGGCCTCCTCAGGATTTTTAGAAGGCATCGTCATGGGTAGCCTACGCAGCCAGACGCTCGCGCTCCCGACCGATCTGCGTCTCGGCCCGGGAACCGAGAAAGGCGGGATACGTTCCGAGGAACCCGCCGAAAATCGTATGCTCAATCGCGAACGGCAGAGAGGGCATCTGCGCCATGGCCGGATTGACAATCGGCAACCAGAGAAATTGCATAAAGAGCCAGATCCCCAGCCCATACACGATTCCCCAGGAAATCGCCTGCCCGTAAGAGAGCCGTCCGCCGATCAGAGAGAAGATGATTCCAAAACCGATGGCGGTCGCAAAATGAATCATCATCCCGACCATCACCGGGGTGAATTAAAACCCAGGGCGGTCAAGCCAACTTCGATTAAGCACCGTCACCGCAATCATCTTAACCGGCGTCCAGGCGCCTCGGCCGGTCATCATTGCCCACCCCATCGACACGATCGCCATCGCAATCCCGGCGAGGATGCCGGCGATCACCCCGGCATACGCCACCTCACCGGGCGTGACCTGTTTTCGATTCCAATAAGCCGCCATTGGAAACCTCCTTAACTATATTCTTACTTTTCATTTTAAACAAAATCTCTCCAGAATCTCATCCCCCCTGACCGAAGGACATCCAAAGAGATGATAAAACGTCACGCAGGGCAGGGCCGGGGTCGTGAGCGCGCTTCGCGCGCCTGATCTCTACTTGCACTTCGGCGGCGGGGTCGGCATAAATTGGTGGGCAACCCCCGGCTTGAAATGCATGTTCATCATCTCGAATTCGCCGACCGCGACATGCCGGAGCCAATAGCCTTCCTGGCCCTTCTCTCCCCCGTGGCCATGCTCATGTTCTTTGGCGGCCGACAGACTGTGAAAGTGGACGTAGCCTGTTTTGCCGCCTGCCGGCTGATTCTCCGCGCAGAATCTCCCTTTGATCCCATCGCCGATGAAGATCAGCTTGTTCCCCTTCTCGCTCACCGGCTTCGCAAAATGTAAAAAAAGAACCTTGTCGGGATCGCCCTTCATCCAGAGATGGTCCGGCATCGGCGGCGCAAACGGTTCGGCATTAAAGCTCGATGCCAACTGCGGCCCGATCGCCTCCAATGTCTCCTTCGGGATCTCCTTAGACTCCCCGGGTTGTCCGAACACCTGACCCGCCACGATCATCCCAATTACGCCGAACGTCAAAAACAGCAGACGGCTCTTCATCGTCATCCCTCCCATTCAATTTTTGGATCTTTCGCTCTCAGGATAGATCGACGGGTTGTGTAAATATGTAGTTTGGGCTACAAAATTGGGAAGGAGGGTTTCGAGGCGGAGACGGGGGATCCGGCTCGTTTTTGGAGAAGATCAAGACGATATAAGATGATTCGACGGCCCTCTACGGCGATAAGCCCCTCTTTCTTCCATTCCCCCAGGATGGCGCTGACCGTCTCCCGAATGGCGCCGATCAGGTTCGCCATTTCCTGATGGGTGAGCTTTATCTGAAGGGAAATCCCCTCGGGCATCCCCTTCCCATGATCCTTCGACAACTGAATCAAAAGGTGAGCCAGACGGGCGGGGACATCGCGGAAAACCAGGTCCTCCACCCGGCTTTCAATCCGCCGCATCCGAAATCCGATCAGCTTGGTCAGACGGAATGAAAGCTCCGGTTTCCGGCGGATCAAGGCAACGAAGAACTCTCTCTGAATGACGCAGAGCTGTGTGTCGTCGAGCGCTTCCGCCAAGGCGCCTCTCGGAGAATCGTCGAGCGCCTCCAACTCTCCGAAGATCTCCCCCGGCTCTAAAAGAGCAAGGGTCACCTCCCGTCCTTCCTCCGAGACACGCGAAATCTTCACCCGGCCCTCCTTTAAAAGATAGACCTGCAGGCTGGGATCGCCGGGGAGGAAGATCGTGTTTTTTTTCTTGACCGACTCCATCCGGGCTGTCCGAGCGAGATCCTCCATCTCTTCGCGGGACATCTCGTTGAAGAGCCGGATTTTTTGCAGATACCAGAGTTTACTTTTGATCATGGCTGACAGGGGATATGTGAACTGTGACGATAAATCAATCAACCGGTCAGCCGGTCGATTCATCAGTAAACATGCAAAAACGGAAGAGGGCAGCTTCAGCGATAACGGACAGGATGAGAGAATTACGCCCTCTCTCCCCTCACCCAAAGCAACAGCGGAATCGAGGCAAGCTGCATCACGACGGAGAAGACGATCAGGACAGAAATCGAATAATCATAGAGAAATCCCATCAGAGCGCTCCCCAAAAACCAGAAGATCCCATAGCCGGCATTGAAAACCCCATATGCCGCTCCCCGTTTTTGCGGAGGCGCCATCGCCGCGACCGCCGCCCGCATGATCGACTCCTGCGCTCCCATCCCCACCCCCCAGAGCGCCACTCCCGCGAGCGCCAGTGAAAAGCTTCCCAGGAAAGCCAGCGGAGCAAAGAACGACGAGAGAAGCGCGGAGACGATCAGGACCGAGAAACCGGCTTTGTCGAAGAGGACGCCGAACAGCAACGCCGCCAGGGCATCGACCCCCATCGCCACCGCATAAAAGACGGGAATCCAGGAATCGGGAACGGAGGCAACCCTCTTGAAGTGATAGGCGATGAGAGGAAAATCGGCATACCCAGCCGCAATCAGCGCAACGGCGGCGAGATAGACCCAGAAGGCGCGCGGGAATCCCTCGGTCCTCAAGTCAGGAGGCGCAAGCTCCAGATCCCGCGGGCGCGGATAGAGCCATCGGGCCGCCCCGAGCACGCCGAGCGCCAGAATCGCCGGGATGAGGAGGAGGGCGAAGGAAGTTCGATAGCCCTCCCGGAAATAGAGAACGACGGCGACGATCAGGGGGCCGAGCATGGCGCCGATCTGGTCCAACGCCTCATGCAGGCCGAATCCCCATCCCCGCCCCATCTCCTGCGTGGCGTGAGAAAGCATGGCGTCGCGGGCGGGGGTGCGGATCGCCTTCCCCATCCGCTCCGCGACGATGAGAGCAGCCGCCGTCTCCCAGTGTTGGGTCAGCGCCAACAGCGGCACGGCCAACAGGTTGATCCCATACCCGATGACAGTGACCGCCCAATACCGCCCCGTCCGGTCGGCCAGATAGCCGGAGAGAAGACGCAGGCCATATCCGATCAGTTCCCCGAAGCCGGAGACCACCCCGACCGCCGTCGCCCCCGCCCCCAGCACGGCGAGATAGGGACCGGTGATGCTCCGGGCCCCCTCATAGGTCATGTCCGCAAAAAGGCTGACCACCCCCAACAGGATGACGAATTTGAGCGCGGTTCGTTTTGTCATCCCTTTCGGCGCGACGGGACGGTATCGGGATCGCATCCGGATTCCTTAAGAAAGCGTTTCATGGAGGGGGCGCAAGAGGGCGATGATTCGATCGAGGAAGATGGAAGCCCGTTCGGCATTCATGATCAGAATGCAAAATTGCGGGCCGGCTTCAGCGCGGAACTGACGCTTCTAAAGAAGGGAGAGACTTCCGGCTTAGTCAATCTCGATCGGGACAAGGCCCTTTTGAATCGCGTAGCGAATCAGCTGAGCGACGTTGCGAAAGGCCAGCTTGTTCATGATGTTGGCGCGGTGGGTCTCCACCGTCTTGACGGCGATCCCCAACTTTTCGGCCACTTCTTTGTTCTTATAACCCTCCGCAACCAGCTTGACGACCTCGCGCTCGCGCTTTGTAAGCTCCCGGGGCCGGATCGCCGTGGAGACGATTTCGCTGTAATGTCTTTCCTGCTTCTTCAACACAGATGACCTTCTTCCTGGCTATAGACCTTTCTTGAGAGCCGGGGCGGCCTTGAATTTAACCGCTCTGCTCGCCTTGATCTTGATCGTCTCGCCGGTCTGCGGATTCCTTCCTTTACGCGCCGCACGATTCTTCACCGTAAACGTTCCGAAGCCTGGGAAGGAAAACCGCCCGGCTTTCTTAATCCCTTTGGCGATGGCCGCAAAGGTATCGTCGATAATGCCGGCGACCGCTTTCTTGCTGATCCCATCACCCGCATGGTTCTTTGTGATCGCTTCAAGAAGCTCTTTTTTGTTCATCAAATCCTCCTGAGATAGATTGGGTTGACCGGTGTGAAATTGTATCGATTCGGCAAGTAAATGTCAAAGAAATCCGGGCGGGTAATACACCCTTGTTTGTATTAGGCGGAAGAGTGGGCGCTTTGGAGGTACTCATGTGCAGACCGCGTCCACAACGAATGTCAACGTAAGGCAGTTTTCTCGTCTCCTATTTCCTGCTCCATGGGCTCGGCCAGCCGGTAAAGGTGATTGCGAACACTCGTCGGATAAATCGATCCGCCAATTTGAATTAGTAGACAGAGGACTGCGCCAGCTCGAAGATGCCGGTATTATAAAATAAAGGAAGGAGGTGGTCTCAATGCCGTATGGATGTCCCTGGTGCACCAGCATGATAGGAACAGGAATCCTTCTGTGGGGATTGATCTGGTTCTTATTTCTAACCCTTCTGATCGCGGGAAGAACCTGGATTGTCCAAAGGACCGGTGCGCCGAGGGCAAGTTCCCCTGATTTTGAGTGTAACATTTTTTTCCTGATGTCATTCTCATCAGGTACTTTGGGAGCAATCGAGATTCTCAAGGAGCAAGGAGTGCGAGCACCCCTCCTCGATCTGCGGTAGGTGGAGCGCCAATTGTCGTCGGCGCTCACTCCTCCCATTTGGAGAAGAGGAGCGCCTCTTCCTCTCGCTCCTGCGCTTTTCTGAAGAGATCGGCCAGAGCGGCAAACTCCTCCCGATTGAAGTGGAGTATGATGTTCCGAAGGCTGACGTGGTAGCCTTCGCACCATCATCGTTCGATCGACCTGAATTCGGATTTCGCAAGGGCGACGGTGTGACGACCTGATTCGCTTCTCATGAAAACCTCCTTTGTGTATTTTTTACAAAATCTCTTAACGCCTCCTTACTTCAGATCCTCTCGTTTGGGTTCAAAAGCCGACCTGTGCTGATCCGGCGTGAACTCCTCTTCCCTATATTTTTCTTCTCTTATCTCCAGACTCCCATGCGGCACCCACCGTAGAAGACGACTCGATAGCG
>SCUR01000347.1 GCA_004297235.1 Candidatus Manganitrophaceae bacterium
GCCCGCCAGCGCCGCAAGGGGGATGTGAGAGGCAAACTCGGCGAAAAAGAACATGATTAAAACCAACGCCAGGCTGTGAATAATGCTGGAGAGGCGCGATTTCGCGCCGCTTCGAACGTTCACCGCCGTCCGAGCGATCGCGCCGGTCGCGGGGATTCCTTGAAAGAAAGCGGTGACGACGTTCGCCATTCCTTGCCCGACCAGCTCTTTGTTGCTGTCGTGCCGTTCGGAGACGGTCATGCTGTCGGCGACCACCGCCGAGAGGAGCGATTCGATCGAGCCGAGCGCGGCCAGCGCCAGTGCAGGCCGAATCAATAAATGAAGATCGCCCCAGGACCAGGCCGGCAGGTGGGGAGAGGGAAGAAGGTGGGGGATGGCGCCGATGGTCGGCACGTTGAGCTGCATCAGGAAGGCGCCCGCCGTGGCGACGGTCAGGCCGATGAGAGAGGCGGGGACGCGGCGCGTAATGGAGACCGGGGTGACGAGCATGAGGGTGATGACGAGGCCCGTCAGGAGGAGGGCCGACAGGTTCACGTCGGGGAGATGCGCCAGCGTGGCGATGAGTTTTTCAAAAAAGGTCGCATCGCCCGCGGCGGGGATTTGAAGACCCAAGGCGTTGTTCAATTGGCCGGCGAAGATGATGACGGCGATCCCGTTGGTGAATCCGGTGATCAGAGGGTGAGGAATGTAGAGGGCGAATCGGCCCATCCGGGAGAGGCCGAGGGCGATTTGGATGACGCCGGCCAGGATGGCGGCGACCCAAAGTTTCTCGATTCCATATTGCGCGACGATCCCGGCCAGGATCACCGCCATGGCGCCGGTCGGACCGGTGATCTGCACCTTCGATCCTCCGAAGATCGACGCCACCACCGCAGCGACGATGGCGGTGTAAAGGCCATACTTCGCATCGACCCCTGAGGCCAGGGCGAAAGCGAGCGCCAGGGGGAGGGCGACCACCGCGGAGGTGATGCCGCCCCAGAAGTCGCCGGAGAGGTCGACGAAATAGTTCGATTTCAAAGAGGACCAGAGTCGGTCGGCGTAAGAAGCCTGCGGTAATAAAGCGTGTGTCTTCATCGGTCTGTTGCATTCCTCCTAAACGGTCTGCGGTTTAAAGGGCGGGTTAATCTCATGGAAAGCCTACCATATAATGCAACATGATGCAATTAAAACGTTGTTGCATTTAAAGGCGGGATCGTGTAGCATCTGAAACCGCCGACGTCCCTGGAGGGATCGGCCGAAGGAAGGAGGAGACGAAAATGAAAAAACACAAAGATCTCATCGCGCTGCTCAGGCACAATCAGCAGCGGATTACCCCCGCCCGGCGTTTTTTGCTCCAGTTTTTTATCGATAATCCTGCAAAGCGTCTCTCCCTGCCGGAGATCCAGGCGCATCTTCAGGACAAGCTCCCCGGCATTAACCGATCGAGCATTTATCGAAATCTGGAGATGTTGAAGCAGCTGAGCGTCATTCAAGAGCTGGGCGTCCCCGGACAGGGGAAACGCTATCAATTCGTCTTTGAGCAGCAGGTGCATCACTTTATTATCTGCAAGGCGTGCGGGAAGGTGGTGAAGGGGAATCGAAACCTCTTCGAAAAGGTCGAAAAGGCGTTGAAGGAGATTCATGATTTTCAGAAGGCGAATCTCTCGGTCACGTTCTATGGGTTTTGTTCGAAATGCCAGGCGGTGGAGGCAGGGTGAGCGTTTGCTTTTACAATTTAAGACTCAGCGGTAAGGCGGCACGGCCCCATTCTCATTGCGAAGTTCGGAATTCGGAGTGCGGAATGGAAAAGAGGCGCTCCTTCTACTCTGCGGTTGCCCCTTTCGGCTTCCACGCGCGGCCTCTACACGCTTGATTCCTCATTTATTTCTCACTCCGCAATCCGAAATCCGCATTCCGCAATCGAATCTCCTCACTCTGCCAATTTCTTTTTGATCTGATTCCAGTCGTATGGGAGGGGTTTCGCTTTCCAAGGACCGAGCCTTTTGATTTCGGCACGGATCGCCTCGGCGCGGTCGGCGCTGGGGGGGTGGGTGGACAAGAGCGGAATGGGGACCCCTTCTTCTTTGGAGAGCCGGCTAAAAAAGGTGATCATCCCCTTTGGATCGATCTCGGCTTTTTTGAGAAGGGCGAGCGCTTTGAGATCGGCTTCCGATTCTTGGTCACGCCCGAACTTCAACACCTGCAGTTGGGCGGCGGCTTCGCCGACGGAGCCCCCTCCCCACTCGCCGATGAGCAGGGCGACGACGACCCGCCATCCCAGCTGGTGAACCATCCCCTTGAGGCTATGCCTCTGGAGGACATGCTCGGCTTCGTGGGCCAGAACGCCGGCGACCTCTTCGGCCGAATCGGCCGCCTCAATCAGGCCGGTGAAAACAACGACATGTCCTCCCGGGATGGCAAAGGCGTTGATCGTCGGATCCTCGGCCACATGCCACTGAAAGGGATAGGGGGCTTCCTTCGCGAATCGATTGCCGATTTCCTGAACCATCTTCGTCGTTTCTCCTTCGGGAAGGAGCGTCAGATCGAGTCGGGCCTGCTCGAAGAGCAGATTTCCGAATTGCGCTTCCGAGGCGTAGGAGATGCGATGGACCGCCCATTCGGCGAGGACGTCCGATTTCCACCAAAGGGCGAGCCCCAGGAGGAGGGGAAGGAGCAGAAGGAGGGCGAGGAGAATCCCGCCGAGACGCATTCCTCGTTGAACACGCGAGGTCCGCTTCCGCCATTGAGCCAGTTGGGGGGCCAGGGAGGGAGGGGCGGTCGTCAGGAAGATCTCTTTGGCGCGCGGATCGGAGAGAATCAGCGACCAGATCCCCTCTCCTTTCGTCCAGGTGAGGGCGATCTGGTTGTGATCGAAACCGCCGGCCGTCACCCGGAGGGCTTCGAAAGGGAGGGTCTCCTCGGTCGGCTCACCCGGCCGAAGGACCACTCCTTCCGGTGCGATCCGAATCGGAGTCCTCTCCCCATGCGGCCGGATTCCCGGTCCGAAGGAGAGGACCTCGAATCGTTCCATTTGAGAGATTGAAGACGGCACGATCGGTCAGTTGTCCCCATCCAACAGGCCGCCGAGCCCACCGAGGAGGGAGCCCTCCTCACGCCCGCGGCCGATCCCCGGCATCGCCGAATAGAGCCGGCTGGCCAAGCGGCTGAGCGGGAGCGATTGCAACCAGATCTTTCCCGGTCCCTGCAGCGTCGCGTAGAAGAATCCCTCTCCGGAGAAGAGGGCCGACTTGATTTTGCCGATATATTCAATGTCGTAGGTGACCGACGGCTGCAGGGCGACGATGCAACCGGTGTCGACCCGGATCATTTCGCCGGGGGCGAGGTTTTTCTCGGCCAAGGTCCCTCCGGCATGAATGAAGGCGAGGCCGTCTCCTTCGAGCTTCTGCATGATGAATCCCTCTCCCCCGAAGAGACCGACCCCTAACTTTTTCTGAAAGGCAATTCCGACGGAAACCCCTTTCGCGGCGCAGAGGAATGCATCTTTCTGACAGATCATCTGCCCACCCAGCTCTTTTAGGTCCATCGGAACGATCTTGCCGGGATAGGGGGCGGCAAAGGAGATCTTCTTCTTCCCGCTTCCCCGATTGATGAAGATGGTCATAAAGAGCGACTCTCCGGTCAGGAGGCGCTTCCCCGCGCCGAGCAGAGCCCCCGTGAATCCCGACTTCTGCTGAGAGCCGTCGCCGAAGACCGTTTCCATCTCGATCCCGTTTTCCATATACATCATCCCGCCCGCCTCGGCCACCGCCGCTTCGGCGGGGTCGAGCTCGATTTCGACATATTGCATCTCCGATCCGAAAATTTGATAATCGATTACATCCATTCGCGCCATCTTCGAGTGCTCCTCATCAAGGTTGTTCGATCCCTTTCCCGAAAGAAAAACCTCAGGAAGGATCGCGTGGGTAGCATTATATCCATCCTCGGCGTTGATCTCAAGCCCGAAGGCGTAAAGAACGTGAGGCGTTAGGCGTGAGGCGTAACGGGTAAAAGAGAAAGAATCAGATCTTTTGCCTTTACCCTTACGCCTCACGTGACCGTTCTGGTCGCCTCACGGCATTGAACGCCTCACGGGTTCTGTTATTTTGATTGGTAATCTTTGGGGCGTTCGGAGATCTCGTTCCTCTGCTGTTCACGGAGGATGTCGAGGCCTTCCAGGAGTTGCGTCTGGACGATCTGGAAGAGATGTCTTGCATAGAGAAGCCGGGGAAGAAGGACGTAGTCGGCCCCCTCTTCATAGAAGCGCCTCGCCTCGCGAAGGGTCTCGGAGGTCACGATCACCGCGCTTTGCGGGCAGAGCGCCGTGATCTGCTTGAGCAGACGAGAGTTGGTGGTCCCTTTCAGGAAGGTATCGGGGATGGTGGAGAGGACGATCTTCGCCCCGCTGATCCCCGCGTGCCGCAAGGTCTCCGGATGCGCGATGTCTCCATAGACACAGGCGACGCCGTTCTTCTTTAAAATTTCCAAGGTCTGCGGATTGAAATCGATCACGAAGATTTTTTCTTTGAGGGAGGGCATCTCTTGATCGACTTTAAAAAGAAACGAGCTCGCCTCCTTGAAAAAACCGAGCAGGACGATTTCTTTGCCGGTTCCCTTGGCCGGAGCCGGGAGCGGGGTTTCTTGCATTGTCGGTTTGATTCTCTTGAAGCCTCGGATGATCCATCCGACCAGATGCTCGCTGTACAAAATGAGATAGGTCGAGAAAACAAGGCTCACGATCAAGCTGAGAATGACGAGCGAGATGACCGATTCATCAATGTGGCGATAGGCGGCGCCGAGGGTGACGATGACCAGTGAAAATTCACTCACCTGAGAGAGGTTGAGAGAGGTCACGAGGCCGGTGCGAAGATCGAGCTTGAGCATGCGCAGGATTGGAAGGAGAATCACCAAGCGGCTGATCAGGACGAATCCGGTGACCAGAAACGCCATTTTCAAGAGGTCCAGCGTAATGGCGGGCGCTTTGAGACCCAAGGCGACGAAAAAGAGGGTGATGAAGAAGTCTCGAATGCCGGTGATCTTCGCAACCACATCCAGGCTGTAGGGGAAGGCGGCGATCGAGAGGCCGGCGATCAGGGCCCCCATCTCTTTCGAGAGGCCGACGGCGTTCGCCAAACCTGAGACCAGAAAGCACCAGGAGATCGACGTGGTCAGCATCAGCTCCGGCGACTTTGCGATCCAGGCGAAGAGTCTGGGCAAAAGGTATTTGCTGATGAAGAAGCAGAGGGAGAGGAGCCCGGCCCCCGCGAGAAGAGAGGAGAAGAGGGCCGTGATTTTCGGTTCGAGCAGGTTCGGCTGAATGGCCAGGAAGACAATCGCCCAGATATCTTGAAAGATCAGAATCCCCAGTGTGGTCCGGCCGGCCAGGGTATCGATTTCATATTTGTCATAGAGAAGCTTCACCACGATCAGGGTGGAGCTGATGGCGAGGGCGAGGGCAAGATAGCCGAGGTTGAAACCGATTTGCCCCGAGAAGAAGCCGAACCATCGAAAAAAAAGAATCCCAAGGGCGATGCAGCCGAAAAATTGGACGGTTCCGGCCACCGCGGCCGTCTTGCCGGCATCGATCAACTTGACCAGGTTGATTTCAAGGCCGATGATGAAGAGGAGGAGGATCAACCCGATCTCCGAGATCAGCTCGATGCTCTCCTGGTCGGAGATGATGCCGAGCCCCATTTTTTGGCCCAGGAGAATCCCGCCGACAATATACCCTAGGATCAGCGGCTGCCTGAACTTCCGCGCGACCAGGGCCGAGAGGGTGGCAAAAATGATGCTGACCGCGATATTGGTCAGAAGGTCGAGCTGCATCGAGAGAATATCTCCGATTGGGATTTTTTTATTGTAACAGATTATTCTTGGAATGGAGGATTCGAATGCGAAATTCGGATTTCGGAGCAGGAAAAACGAGACTCAAGCCCCTCGTTCAGCGTTCCGATTTTTTCAGCGCAGTCTGGATGATCTGAAGCCCCTTCCGCATCTCCATCGCCGAGAGGGTCAGCGGGGGGGCGATTCGGACGACGGTGTCGGCGTGGAGGGTCCACCCCAGGATCAATCCGCGCTTCAAGCATTGTCGGACAAACCGGGCGGTTCGTTCCGGATCGGAGAGCTCCAAGCCGATCAGGAGCCCCTTCCCCCGGACGGCGCGAATGGCGTCGTTTTCGCGGGCCAGTTTCCGGAGGGCGGCCTGAAGTTTCTCCCCCGTCACGGCGGCCCGCCGGGGGAGATCCTTTTCAAGGATGAAATTCAAGCTCGCGAGCCCCGCGGCGCAGCAGACCGGGTGGCCGCCGAAGGTGGTCACATGCGAGAGGGGAGGATCGACCGAGAGGGTTTTCATCGTCGCGGGGCTCGAGATAAAGGCGCCCAGCGGCATCCCTCCCCCCATCGACTTCGCAACGGTGAGGATGTCGGGAACGACCCCCCAATGCTCCATCGCAAAGAGCGTTCCGGTTCGGCCGAAGCCGGTCTGGACCTCATCGAGGATCAGCACCGCTCCGACCTCGTTGCATCGGGCCCGCAGGGCGGGGAGGAACCGATCGTCGGGAATCCGCATCCCCCCCTCTCCCTGGATCGGCTCGGTGATCACGGCCGCGACGGAGTCGTCGATCCGCTTTAACGCATCGAGATCATTGAACGGGAGGAAGGTGACGCCGGGGAGGAGCGGCTCGAACGGCTTTCGATAAACCGCCCGGCCGGTGACGGAGCAGGCGCCGTGCGTGTCGCCGTGGAAGCTTCCCTCGAAGCTGATCAGCCGCTTTCGGCCGGTGAATTTTTTCGCCAGCTTGAGCGCCCCCTCGTTGGCCTCGGTTCCGCTGTTGGTGAAATAGATTTGCGAGAGTTCCTTCGGTAAAAGTTGCGCCAATCGGGCGGCCAGATCGACCTGGGGGGACTGGATGTACTCCCCATAGACCATCACGTGCAGGTATTTTTCGGCCTGCGCCTTGATCGCTTTTACCACCGCCCGGTTCGTATGGCCGATGTTGGCGACGCCGATGCCGGAGATGAAATCGAGATAGGCTTTGCCGTCGGCGGTGTAAATGTAGGAGCCGGAGGCATGATCGACTTCCAGGCCGATCGGGTCGGGCGAAGTGGGG
Organism: Candidatus Manganitrophaceae bacterium; assembly: GCA_004297235.1. Lineage (GTDB taxonomy): Bacteria > Nitrospirota > Nitrospiria > SBBL01 > Manganitrophaceae > Manganitrophus. The sequence goes on from SCUR01000347.1 coordinate 7,086, forward strand.
CAGACATATCGTCGGAATCGGCGGCGCTGCGAGGTCACGTATTTTCCCAGTCGACGAAGCGGAGGAGATCGAGGAGACGAAAGCGGCCGTCATGATGCCAGGTGAGCGGCGGATTCTGCATCTTGCCGATGGCGCAGATCCGGTTGACCCCGAGCCGGGCGAGGGAGAGAACGACCTCCGTCTGGCGCTCCTGCGGAACGGCCATGCCGACCGCCTGAAGATAGGGGCGGATCGCTTCGAGATGGGCCGGGATTTCCGAGAGGTCCTCCACCGGTTTTATCCAGATCGTTCGCGCCAGAGGAGAAACGGAAAAGGGAGGATCGGGATCATAGAGCACGGTCCAATCGACGCCGGAGGGGCTCGGAAAGACCTTCCCCCCTTTCAACGGAAGGGTGCCGCGGAGCTGTTGGATTTGGGCGGCCTCTTCGGAGGAGGTGGTCCCTTTGGGAAGCTGATACGAGGAGACATAGAGCGACTGGGCCAGGAGCTGGGCGAATTCGATCGGGGTGTTCAATCCCCCCGCTTCCACATAGTAGAGGTGCGGAGAGAGACATCCTCTCTGATCATAAAGGGCAATGTCGGTGGCCGCCTGTTCCGCGAGCTCTTTTTGAATCGATTCCCGGGCGATGACTCCCAAGCTGAGCCGATGTCCATGGAAGAGGGCCCGCGTCGTGGGGGGGATTTCCTTTCGAAGGGCCTCGAGGGTCTTCTCTCCGCCATAGATCACGGCCAGATCGGCCTTTTGAAAGAGCGCCCGGGTCAAATCGATCGCGCTGTTCTCCCAAGTCAACACCGCGAGGCTCTGTGCTAAATCGGGACGGATTTTTTCCAACGACCGGGCGAAGAGGACCGGCAGCAGAAACTCCTCGCGGCTCACCTTGGCCAGGCTGGCCGATTTGGCGAGCAGGCTGCAGACCAGGCTGAAGAGGGCGGTCCCGCCGAGATTTCCCGGGAGAATATGCGCGGTGAGCCGGGGACCGAACGCCCGGGTGAATCCGACCCCTTTCGGCTTTTGACGGAACTGATCGAGGAGGGTCGGATCGCCGATCTCGGCCTCCAAAAGCTGAAGAAGAACCGGACGGGTCAGATGTTTGGAAAGATCATTGAGGGTGAATCGGACCATTTCGAGGGAGTCCCCCGTGATTCGCGGAAGGAGCGATTCGGCCTCTTGACGAATGGAGTCGTTCGGATCGGCCCAGCAGCGGGCGACGGCATCGATCCAGTCGACGATCTGAAAGATCGATTCGGCCGCCAATTTCTTTTGGGCTTCGATCAGATGGCTGGAGATCTCCACCAGGCCGGAGGCCGAAAGGAGCGGCGTCGCCAATGGGATTCCCTGTTTTTCTTCTTGTCGTTCCTCAATGTGGAGAGCGGAAAGATAATACCCTTTCATTGTCCCCGCGCCTCCGTTTGAAGCAGGTCGTCGAGCGTGATCGAACATCCCTTGGGCGGCGATCCGGACGTCCGGCCGAAGAGGAGGAAGCCCCCTTCCGTTTCGCGGCCGAGATCTTCCGTCAGAATCGCCATGACCGAATCGATGTTCGCCAGATCATAATGGGCGAGCAGCCCGATCTCTCCCTTTCGGACCGGTTTCAGCGTCTCCGGATGGAGAATCCGGGTGCGGAGCTGAGGCGGGGCGAGGTAGGCGCGCGGGCCTTTCTCTCCGGCGATGCCGTCGTAGAATTGCGAAGTCATCTCAGCCATCCCGTACTCGTTGATGCAATTCTCGGGGAGAAGGCCCAAATACTCCATATAGAGCGCAGAGAGCTTTTCTCGAGGGATTTCTCTCGACTTTCCCTTAAAGCCGCCGGTGTCCATCAGTCGACTTCCCTCCGGGAGGGAAAGAGGACGGGCTTGAGCCTGTAGGAAGTCGATGAAATGAACAAAAGAAAACGAAGTTCCGAGGAGGACGATCGGCTCCCGGAGTCGGCTGAGGTCGGTCGCCAGCCGTTCCGAGTGGAGCCGGCCCGCTTCAATGTAGTATCGGCTTTCCCCGGTTCCAAAGCCGTGGCGAACGACCTCCATCATGTGGGAGAGAGAAGAATCGGGAGCCGCTTCGGAGGAGGGGGTGAGGATCGCCATCCGGATTCTTTTCCCTTCCGGAATCAGGTGTCGTCCGAAGTTGGTCAGGATCGCCTCCTTGGAGAGGCCGAGGTCGAAGAGGGCATGGCGGCTTTTTTCCCTTCCGGTGGTCCCGCTGGATTGAAACACCCGAAGCGCTTCACGGAGGGGCCGACAGGCGATTTCCGCCAGTTTAAAAGCCATGACCGGCAAGGGAGGGATCTCCTCCCAGGATCGGACGGCGTCAGGATCTTTGCCTTGAGAGAGGCAGAACCGCCGATAAACGGCATTCCGATCGAACTGATAACGGAAGAGAAGCAGCGCCGTCTCATTAAACGGTTTCTCGGAAGCGTCTCCCTTTTTGGCGTGAATCAGGTTTACGATTTTTTCTCTCATCGTATTGAGAGATACACCATGGATCGATCGGCTGTCAAGGTCGAAGAGAGGAATGAATCCGATCGTTGAAGCGCTGTTTGATCGGTTGAATCGGGAAGGATCTTTACTTTGTTACGGTTGGAATCCGAGATCGAAGGAAAGCAGAGACGATCCGCTTTGCCGCCAGAAAGAAGATCGTTGCAAAAAGGACCAGCATCTCGGCCGCTTCCAGCGGTCCCCCTGCTCCATACCGTTGAATGGCGCATCCGCCGCCCCCGCCGCCCGCGCCGGGCGCGTCGAGTGTGTTGCCGCCGATCTCTTTGGAAGCTTCGTTTGAGAAATTACTCTGACCGCCCGACGGATTGTAAGCGGTTACTGCAAAGTAATGAACGCCGGGGGTGAGCTCAGAAAAGGTATAAGTGGTCGTATTTCCGGCGTTGATCGATTCGACATATTGTCCGGAAGCCGTTCCGTGATAAATCTGGTACCCGGTGACATCGGAATCAGGGCTCGGCTCCCATGACAAAAGGGCGTCTTCCGCAAAGAGGAGCGGGGCCGGGCCAAGCAATATGAGGAGGAGGATGAAGATTTTCATTATTATACTATCCTAGAATTGAGGACCCTTTCGCAAGGGATACGATTCATTCTTTTTAAAGAAAAGATGGTTGAATTCCACTTGGAATCGACCGTCGCTTTCGATCGGCTTCGCGTGATTGTAACAGCGCTGAAAATAAAGCAATTCGAATGCCAACGAGGGGTAAATGTATTTCTTTCGATGTTCCAACGAGATAGGGAATCGGAGCCGGGAGCCGATAGGGGAGGCCATTGAACATTGTGTAAAAAAATACCCACTTGGAGTAACAATTTTGTCAATGCGGCGAAAGACTGCTTTTCGAGGAGAAGGTCTTGAAGTATCTTATTCCCGTTGAGGACATCTTCTGCTATAGTCTTGGGGCGGTCGGAGCCGGGTTGATGATGGAGACGAGGATGAGACGGTTGATTCTTTTTTTTATTTTAGGCGGGTTGTTCATCTCCTGCGCCGCGCCGCGATCCTATGAGGATCTGGAACTGCTCCACCGGAAGCGGGCTCATTACACTTTGACCATGACAACCGTCCCGACGCGGCCGCATGTGGGGGATAATCTTTTTCGCGCTCAGTTGACGGATCCTTCCGGCGCGCCGATTTCGGACGCCGAGGTCACGTTCGATCTTCGAATGCGGGAGATGAAATTTATGCGGAAAGTCGAAAAAGGGAAGCCGGTCGGCGAAGGACGCTACGAAGCGAACGTCGATTTGAATATGGGAGGAGAGTGGTTCGTCTCCGTGGAGATCGAGCGGCCGGGGTTTGAGCGACTTCGAGAAAAATTTATCATCGACGCAGGACCGATGTAGGGGCGGACACTCGGTTTTTTTCTCATCCTCAGACGGTTGACACGATCCGCGGGTCTGAATATAATTCGGATCAATTAAGACGCGGCGATGGAGTTCGCCGGAACCGCCCGGGTCCAACGGGCTGATGACTCCTACTTGAGTGTTTAACTTGGGTAGGAGTTTTTTT
>SCUR01000348.1 GCA_004297235.1 Candidatus Manganitrophaceae bacterium
GCAGGTGGACCTGGGAGATCACCCAGATGAGGTTACGGCTGCTGATCCAGGAAGGGTCTCGGTATTCCACGGCGGTGGTGGTCTGAGCGAAGAGGGAGCTCCAAGGCAGCAAGAGGAGAACCGCGAAGAGGATCCCCGCCCTGACGATCGGTTGTCGGATCACTTTCTTGAAGGTCATGGAAAACCTCCCCTTAAATCTCAACGGCGATGAAGATCCGTGATGCGGTTTCATTTAATCCCATTTGCAGGGACGATGCGTTTCTTCCGGTAAACCGGGCGGACGAAGCGGATCTCAATCGTAATAATCCTCGCGCTTCATCAATCCGAGCCCCAAAAATTTGGAGACGAAGATGATCAACACCGTGGCGATCAGGCCGAAGGCGGCGCTGAACCCCGGGATCGACTCCCAGATCAGCGCAGCATGCTCCCGGTGGACAAAAAAATCGACGACCACCAGTAGGCCGAGCGCGGCATACAACGGGGTTTTCATCTTCTGAATCTGCTCCGGTTTCCCCACGTATTTCTCCAGGTTCAAGCGACCTCCCCCCTGCGGAGCGGCCTGTTTCGCGACTTTGACGGAGGGGATCGCTTCTTCCTTCCGGGTGGAGCTCGATTGGTCCGTATGCGGGTTCATGAACCTGTCTTAACCTCGTTATCTGGAACTTCGAAAATGCCTTATAAAAGTTTGGACAGCCAGACGAAAGCGGCCGCCCCTTTCCGATAAAACCAATCGGTATCCAAGCTGATCGTATTCTCCGAACGGAACTTCGGCAAGAAGAAGATGAAGACCAAGGCGGTTGCGCAGAGGATCTGCAGCGATTCGACCAGATGCCCGACGCTGTAAGGGTGGTACTCCACCGGGAATGGGAGCAGCCGATAGAGCAGGCCCGGCCAAAGGCCGAGCAGGATGCAGAGGAAAGCGGCCAGTCCCATCCCCAAAAGCATATTTTTGGGAGGATCGGTTGCAGCGATCTTCTTGTCGTCCCCCAAAAAGACGGCATAAGGAAGCTTCAATGTCGTCGAGATAAACGTCCCGGCGGAGGCGAGGGTCAGGAGCAAAAAGGCCCAGCTCTGTTTCGTCTCGGCAGCCGCGGAGATCACCATCGATTTGCTGATGAACCCGGAGAGAAGCGGCACCCCGGAGATGGAGAACCCTCCGATCATAAAGAGCAGGAAGGTCAACGGCATGGTGCGATAGAGCCCTCCCAGCTCGGAGGCTTTTCGTTTTCCGGTCATGAAAACGACGGAGCTCATCCCCATCATCAACAGCCCTTTATAAATAATGTGGGCATAGGCATGGGCCACCGCGCCGTTGAGGGCCAGCTCCGTTCCGATTCCGACAGCGGCCACCATGAAGCCGACCTGGCTGATGATATGGTAGGCCAGCAGCCTTCGAATATTGTTCTCAAGCATGGCATAGACGACCCCGTAGAGCGCCATGAGGACCCCCAGATAAATGAGGACCTCCGTTCCGGCAAAGCCCCGGACCAACACATAGACGGCCGTCTTGGTGGTGAAGGCGCTCAGGAAAACAATGCCTGTGATGGTCGCTTCGGGATAAGCGTCCGCCAGCCACGCGTGGAGCGGCGGCGCGGCGGCATTCAGCAGAAATCCGATGAGGATCAGGGTCGGTCCCAATCCGGTATGGGGGAGCGCGTTGAAGGCGATTCCGCCGCCGCCCGCGGCATGGATGACGATCCCTCCCAGCAGACAAAGTCCGCCGGCGATATGGACCAGCAGGTAGCGCATCCCGGCGGCGCTCGAGGCTTTGTACCCTCCGAAGAAAATCAGGAAGACCGAGGTAAACGCCATGATCTCCCAGAAGAGAAACAGGGTAAAGAGGTCGCCGGCGAAAGTCGCCCCCAGGGCGCTTCCGGCATAGAGGAAGGCGGCGATATGCTCTCTTGCCTGCTTAAGATGGAGGGAATAAATCATGCCGATCAGAGTGATGATCGTAAAGACATATCCGAAGACCAAGCTGAGGCGGTCGACCCTTCCGAAAACGAGCTGTTGCCCCATGAAGGTCATCGTGCCGTGGTTTCCTTCCGAGGCGATCAGCAGACAGAGGAATCCGAGCACCGGGGTCGCCAGCAGAACGATCTGCTTCGCCGTTCCTTTCACAAAGAGAAGGAGAACTGCAGCGAGGAAGAAGAGGGCCGTGGGATGAATCCACTCAATCATGATCGTCCTCCGTAGTAGTTCTCCGGCTTCATTAAGCCCCGTCCCAAAAATTTGGAGACGAAGATAATCAGCACCGTAGCGATCAGGCCGAAGAGGGCGCT
>SCUR01000349.1 GCA_004297235.1 Candidatus Manganitrophaceae bacterium
TGGCCAGAACCCGGCTCACCGCGGCGATGTGCCTTTCGGCGCGCTCCCCGCTCCCCTCAAAATGGGTCATCCACGGAGACCGAGAAAGCCGGTAGGATAGAAAAGGGTAGACCTCGGTCTCAATCTCTTCGCGAATTCCACCCGACTTAACAAACAGGGGAGATCGATCTTTCGCTTGCAGAAATGGCCCGTCCAATAAAGAGAACAGACCGAGTTGTTCCGTCATAGACCCTCCATAAAAGGGTAGTCCGGAGGCCGACACCTCCGGACTACCCTTCCTCAGATTATGAACATGAATCTTCGGCGATCCCTTCCAGATGCGACTCAAGCCAGCGGCCTTCTTCGGCCAACGCCTCGGAGCGTCGACCAAACGGCCCCAGCGTCGGGCCTCCCACCGGGGAGAGATCCGCGATCCACTCCCCCGCTGCCGTCGGCTCCACATGAGAGGCCCTTCTGTGCTCTAAACGGCCGAGGTCTGAGAGTTCCAGGGTCTCGGTGTAGACAGTGACGGCCGTCCCGTCCGGCAGAAAAAGGATCTTCACGCCACCGCCTCCCTGTGCGTGCTCTCCGCCGATTCCGTGACATCCAGTGTTCCATCCTGCACAGAAAGAGTCCCACTCTGATTCGCCTCCGGAATCCGGATCTTTCGTTTCGGCCTTGGAATCATCATCGCATTGAGCTGCTGCTGGACCGTTCCCATTTTCTTTGCGATCTCACCGCGGAACCCTTCATCCGATCGGAGTGTCTTGGGATCGACCCCTTCCAGGATCGCCCTGCAGCGATTCACCTGGGACTCCAGAGCCTTATCGTCATTGATATTCAACTGGGAGAAATCCGAGAGGAACCCCCGAATGTTTTCGATCAGAGAGTCCCGGAAAACCTTCTTCTCCCCGGAGAGGCGATCGACCACATGGTCGACCATCTCGGCAAACCGCGCTCGAAGCGTGGCGCCGGCCAATTCGTGAAATTCCTCGATCGTCTTCTGAAACTTCTCCTGCTCCCGCTCGTAGATCTCCGGGGTCAGCACCCCGCTGCGCCCGGGCGAATCCAACACCAGAAACCGCCATGAGAAAGAGAACTTCGACCGGATATCGGCCGGGTAATCGGCCGGATCATACAGGCTGTTGAGCCGAAGACGCGCCCCCTGCATGAAGAGATCGTAATTCCTCGAGAAGGTCTCCGCCTGTTCATCGAAATCGGTCTGATATTCCTTGAGCTTCTCATCGATCTTTCCGATGAGCTCCTTCGGGATGAAAAGAACTCCCGGGATCGGAAACGGGAGGGTCTTTTCATAGAGATCCCCTCGCGCCTCATTTCTGACTCGCTCGACCGGTTTCAAGCACTCCCGGTCCACCAGAAACTTCGTCGCTCTAATCAGGGCGGGATCGGCATCGACCTGAAGCGCGGATGAGGGGAGCTTGATCCTCCCTCCCCAGATGCTCACAGACAACTGCACAAGACAGCCTTTCTCAAATATGCTCATTCAGGACCTCCATTTTTCCTTTCAACCCCACTACCGCCTTCCTTTCAGCTACCCTATTCGCGCTTTTGCTCCAGCCGGTCCTTTATTTGGGCCTGAAAATACTCGCCGGTCAGGGTCTCCTCGGAAACGGATCCCAGGGCCTGCTCCAAAAATCGGGAGGCTTCCTGGCATTGCTTCCCGGCAAAGCCCTCCGTCTTGAGCGTGACCTCTCCCTGCGGGCCAAATGTGATTTCGATCTTCTTCATCGCCCACCTCCGAGCTGAATTCTCAAGGTGATGGAGCCGTCCGTCTTCCGGCTCTCATAGACCGAATAACCCTTTCTTCGCGCTTCCAGCTTCGCCTTCTCGATCCCATACGCCTGCTTGAGAAGACCTGCGCCTTTTCCCACCTTTTGCTCCAGGCCTCCGCGTTGGTAGCTGTCCCACAGAAGGCGGAACCCGCGCATCGAAGCTCGGACTCCGATTTCGTATTCGGCTCCCGGAACGCCGATGGCGTGATCGCATCGGCCCAAATCTTCGATTGACAAACCTTCCGGAAGCGGCGCATTTCCCACAAGACGCCCATACCACCGGTAGGTGTTCTTGCCTTCGACAAAGGTGAATCCAAGCCGACGGCACGCCGCCTTCAACGCAGTCAGATCGGTCACTTCGATATCGATTTTGGTAATGTGTGACATGAGAACCTCCTCTCTTGATGAAATCCTTCTTTTTAGTTTGCGCCCCCTTCGGCCGGCTTGGCGCTGATTCTGCGGGAGACAGAAGATTTCTGCGGGGAGGAAGCAGGCAGGGTGCGGCTCTTCGCCCACTCCCTCAGCTCGGTGAGCTTCTCCCCCATGCTCCGGGACAGTGGAACGACATAACGCGCGGCCTCGCTGAGAGTGTTTTTCGTCATCGCCGCGATCCGGCAGAGCGATCGGATCTCCGCCCCCGACCAGGCGGACAGATCCGGAACGGCGTCCACTTCAATCCCGTATTCCGCCGCATGGATCTTCAGAATCGCCTCTCGCTCCTCCGGGGTGGGAAGATCGACGAAGAAGATGGCGTCCCATCGCTCCGCCCGTAAGAATTCCGGAGGCAGATGTGCGATGTTGTTGGTCGTCGCCACCACGAACACCCGGCTTTTGTGATCGTTCAACCAGGACAGAAACGTGCCGAAGATCCGGGAGCCGACCCCGCCATCCGACTGATGGGAAGAGTTGGCCCCCGACAGCCCCTTGTCGATTTCGTCCAGCATCAAGATGCAGGGGGCCATGGCGTCGGCTACAGACAGCGCCTGCCGCACTCTCTCCTCCGACTCCCCCACCAACGACCCAAAGAGCCGGCCAAAATCCAAAGAGAGCGTGGGGATTCCGAGTTCTCCACCCAAGACCTTGGCAAAATGGCTTTTCCCGCATCCGGGCACCCCCAACAGGAGCAGCCCTCGCGCTAAGGGGGAGCCTGCGATCTTCAACGCAAACTCCTTGAGGCGATCCAACCCTCCCAGGGTGTCGAACCGCCCGGTCGCATGGGAAATTTCAAGCGAGGTGTTCTTCATCACCATCTGTGCCTTCTGTGCAGAGACGACCGAGCATGAGAACGGTTTCGGATCGATCGCACAGAGGGCGAACGCGTTCTCCGCTTCGAACGTGGTCAGCCCGGTCGCCGCATCCAGCAGTGCTTCCACATGCTCCGGCATCGGAAGCCCTGAGGATCCGACCACATCCGAGAGAATGAACCGAAGTACTTCTCGATCCGGAAGATTAAACTCGATCACCGTGAAGATCCGGTCGAGTTCGACCGGAATCTGAATCTGGGGAGCCAGCACGATGAGTGTTTTCCCCCGGCTCTTCCATTCATTCATACCGTTCTGGATCACCTGAATCACCTCGATGGAATTCAGGAATTTATGAAAATTCCACAGAAAAAGGACGGTATTCTCGGAGGCCTCCGTCAGCCACGTCAATGCCGAGAGCGGGTCGGGGTTCTCCAGAATCCGCTGCCCGTTGATCTCTTTAATCCCCGAAATGACATCCCAGCAGACCGGCACGCCCGAAACGATCAGAACTTCCTTGCCGAGCGTCTCGAAGGCCCGGTCCGGTTCCACGGTCTGGACATACAACGCGGGATACCCCGCGCGAAGATACGATTTGAACTCAGACATAAGCCTCTTCCTCCTGTTATTCATACCCATAAAAAGCAGAGGCCCTGTGGAAATAAACCCCACAGGACCTCCTTGGATGTCTCGTTGTTTATGGCGTTTTATTTATGCAGGATCGATTCAATCCGGTTTCCCCCTACGATCAGGGAATCGATCAGCCTCATCCCCATCAACTCCCCTGCTTTCACGAGCCGCTCCGTGATTTGTCGATCCTCCTTCGATGGGGTTGGATGATCCTCGGAAGGATGGTTGTGGATGAATATGGTTTGTGCCGCGCCCGCAAGCAGTGCGACTTTGAACACAGACCGTGGGTCAATGAGACATCGATCGATGGTGCCGACCGCCAGAGAATGGATATGCGTCGGCACGGTCTTGTTATCCAAACAGATGATCAACGCTTCCTCGCGGTCATGAAAACGGTAGTAGCGCTTGAGCATCGCATGAACATCTTCTCTGTCTCTGATCCGGGTCGCCCACGCAGGCCGCGCCTCCTTGATCAGCTTCACTCTGACCCATTGCATCCAGATTGATCTCCTCATTCAGACCTGGTTCGAGAAAAAAAGGCCATACGGCACCGTTTCACCGCTTGGCCCCATCAAATCAAAGATTAAACTATTCCAGGCAAACAACTCCCGGAAGTTCTTTCAGATGTAGGAAGCGTAACCATTTTCCCCTCCCCAAAATGGAAATAGCGCAGAGATCCCGCCGAAAGGCGACTTCATTTTGCCCGTCGGATGAATCCGATCGAGGCAAATTCTCATTACGGACCGGTTTAGGATTTCTGCTTCTGGTCGGTCTGATGACGGTGAGTTCAAACCGTGCTGCGGCGTCGGACTGTCTCGACCTTCCCGCCGCTATATTGAGCGATGAATTTCAAGAATTCATCGGCGGCCTTATGGTTTGTTATGCCTATCTTGCCGCTGACGGTCTTGATCGTGCCATCCTCAAGAATTTCTATTTCAAGGATGTCATCGGCTATGGTGGGTCCTCCTTCATTCCTTCTTAAGGCCAGGAAACGGTTTTTTCCGGCTTGCTTGATTTGAAACCCGTGACACCCTGCTGCCGATATGACGATCAGCTTGGAATGGGCCTGCTTGATTTGGTCAATGAGGGTTTCACTTCCTCGTGGAAATATGATCCGGCTGTCTTTAAAGGAGATTTGGATGCCATTGATAAAGGCCGTAACAAGACTTCCATATTTGAACACCTGTTTGGATGAACCGAGGTTCCAGAAGGCCTGACAAAGAAAAGGAACGTTTTCAGCATTAAATTAGGATACTGCTGGTCTGGATTGTGTCACACGGCATTTTAATCCTCCGGGATAATGCTCACCTGGCCAATGTCCAGCCGGAGCGCCGACAGCCGGTCGCTCCATCCGGTAGACGCCTGGGTAACTTGCTGATTGGAGACTGTTGAGGTTCCAGTTCGCTTGCGAGACAACATCGACTTGAATAAACCGATGCGCTATGTGAAAGATTAAGAGGGAGCCTTAGGAGTGCTCTCCTTTCCCTTTTGCCACCCGTTGAATATGGAGAATGCTGCCTCCTAAGATCTTTTTCGTCAGATGCATTTTCTGCAGGATTTCGTCCGGGAACTTCGCCTGCTTGATTCGATACACTTCCGCGGGCAAATAACCGACCTCTCCCTCCGGGATCCTTTTCAGGAGCGCCTCCGTCCCCACGATCCAGACCTTATCGCTCAGTTTCTTACTGTGAATGAGCACTTTGACCTGCTCCAGACTTCTCAGATAGACAAGGACTTCCTGTTTTTTCTGCTCGATCCGCAGCTTAAGGTTATAAAGCATCCCCTCTCTGACAATGATTTCCTGATCCGACACCAACGGGAGCGGATCCAATGCGATCAGATCGCCATCCTGAATGATCAGATTGAATCCCGCTTCCCACGCTTGCTGTACGAGCGGGTGGATGTCTCTTAAAATCTGGTTGGTCATCGATGACCCTCCATTGAACGTACCGTCTACTCTCCTTTGAGCTTGGAGCTGAATAGCCGCCCCATCTCGTCGACGAAGTACGATCGCTGCCGCACTTCGTTCTGGACATACCGCGCGTGGCTGATGTACAGCCGCTCTTTCGCGCGCGTGATGCCGACAAACATCAACCGTCTCTCTTCCTCCAGATTCCCCTTCACATGCGGGATACTCCCCTGAAAAGCCCCGATGAGAAAGACGACCCGGAATTCCAGGCCCTTCGCCCCGTGTAAGGTGATCAGCCGAATGCCTCCCTTCTCCTTCGGGGTCCCACCCTGGATCGCGGAAATCGCCATCTCGTTGATGAAATTCGTAATGCTCGGTCCGGACGACAGCTCGAAGCAATCCGCCATCTGCGCCAATTCTTTTAAATGGCCAAGCCGCTTTTCATAATCCGACGCTCCCCGTGAGACCCTCTGCAAATGGGAGAGATAGTCGAAACTCTTTGAGGCCGCCCGCATCAGATCCGAAATACACAACTGCTCCATCCTGGGACGCAGCTCATCCAGCCGGGTCAACATCTCGTTGAGGCTATCACCCGCTTCTGCCTGCAGATATTGATTCTCGATCGCCAGCTCCGCCGCCCGGTAGAGGCTCACTTCGTTTCGCTCCGCGATATCTTCCAGCAAATCGATCGAACGGGCGGTGATCCCGGGCGCCAATTTGAGCACTCTCTCCAGCGCGGGAGAATTCTCCGGAAGCGCCACCGCCGTGATCAGCGCCATCATATCGCGCACCTCCCGCAGATCGTAGAAGGAGCGCTCCCCCACCTTCCGGCAGGGAATATTCAACCGCTTGAGCGAGGCCTCCACGATCGCAAGCGAGGCGTGCCGTCTTCCCAGGACGGCAATCTCGTTCGTGGGGACCCCTTGGGCTTGAAGATTGAGAATCTCCCGGGCGACGAAGTCCCCTTCTTCCGCTTCCGACCCGAACCCTCTGACCGTAAGATGCCCTTCCGCCTCTTGCGCGCAGAGGAGCTCCTTCTCGAACCGGCTCAAGTTATTCCGGATCAGCGAACACGCCGCTTCAAGCAAGACCCGGGGAAGACGGTAGCTCTTCTTCAGTGTGATGATCTTCGGGGAGAAATCGGCGACGAACATGCCGATTACCTCCGGCGTTGAACATCGGAAAGAGTAGATCGATTGGTCGTCGTCCCCGACCACGGCGATCCCGCGCTCCCGTCCCAAGTGGGAGATCAGTTGATATTGCGCCGGATCGGAGTCCTGGAATTCGTCGATGATGATGTGACGCCATTGATCCCTCACCTCCGCCAGGGTGTTGGGATCCTCTTTCAATAGCTTCAGACAGAGATAGATCAGATCGTTGAAATCGATACAACCCTGGGATCGCATTTTCTCCTGATAGGCGGAGAAGATCTCCGGGGATGGGTGGGACTCGGAGGCAAGCTGCTCTTCCGGTTTGGACTGTGACTTGATCCGGGCGATCATTCTTGTCATCTCCGACAGGTCCAATGAAGCCTCGTTCAGTCCCATTCCGTGGACGACTTCTTTGAGGATCTTGTTGCTATACTCCTGGGATGCGATATTGAACGCCGTGTTGTATCCGAGTTTATGGATATGACTCCTCAGCAGCTGCGCGCAGGTCCCGTGGATTGTTCGGATCCAGGAGAGGCGCTTCCCGGTGAGCGAGAGCACACGCTCTCTCATCGCCTGAGAGGCTTTATTGGTGAAGGTAATCGCCAGGATTTTCTCGGCGTCTTCTCCCTCTTCGATCAATGCTGCGATCCGATGGGCGATCGTCTCGGTCTTCCCGGTTCCCGGGCCCGCCAGGATCAATAACGGAACATCCCGGGTCAGAACGGCTTCCTTCTGTTCATCGTTGAGCAACACTCACCTCCTGATTCATCAGGTAGCAGTCGTTCACATCTTTTCCATCCGGAAGATTAAGTTTGAGATGCGCGATTCCCCGGCGGTTGAATTCCTCCGCCAGATGGGCTGACGCTTCACATCCCGCGGGATCGGAATCCAAACAGAGCACAACGCGTTTTCCGGTGAGAAGATCGAACCAGCTCTCCCTGAAGCTTCCGGTCCCGGGAATCCCGACGGCAGGATACCCCGCCTGCAACAGCGTGAGCGTGTCGATCTCCCCCTCACAGAGATAGAGATCGCGCGATGACTCAACGATCTCCTGGTTGTAGAGGATCTCCGCCCGCTCCGTCATGACAAACCGGCTGACCGCCCGCTCCGTCGCTTCCGCTTTCGTCAGAAGGCAGCGCCCCTTGATCGCATGGACACGTCCCTCAAACCGATACGGAAAGAGCAGAAAGCTTAAGCCCTCTTTCGCGAAGAGATAGAACCGGGTCAGACCCGCCGCCATCAAGCGGCTTCGCCCGAATCTTCTGCTCATCCGCCAGAAGAGATTTCGGTAATCTTCCGGCCGGAGGAATCCGACCCCCATTTCCCGCGCGAGATCAAGATCGATCCCCCTGCCGGCCAAGTAACCGACGCCTTCCTTCTCCAGGGGGGTTTCCGATAGGAGGGATTGAAGAATCTCACTTTTCTCCCTGGTGGCCGCCCCTTTTTCTAGGCTATCCACCCCGATCACGGGTCTGTTGGATGTCCTCTTCCTTTTCGATCTCTTTGGGAGAGATTTTCCCCTTCCGCAGAGATATTCCAATGCCTCATGAAAGGGGACATTCAACACCTGCATGACCAGGTCGATCACCGACCCGCCGATCCGCGGGCAGACGTAGCAGCGAAAGGTGTTCTTCTCGATGTTAAACCGAAGCGAGGGATGCCGGTCCGGCTGATGCGCGAAGCAGTGCGCCGACCGGCCCTTGATTTTCAGTCCGAGCCTTTCCGCAACATCCAGGATCGGAATGGATTTGATCTCTTTGAGTTCCATGCTCCTCCCAAAAAGGAGGCCCCGAAGGATTCCGGGGCCTCCCGCTTAAAGTCTTAGAATAGGGCATCCGGCACCTGCCCCGGCGCCTTGCGCTGGGTACTCGTCTGATTCGGAAGAACGCCCTTCTCTTTCCCCTGGCAGCTCCGGCAGAGCGGCCGGCGGAAGCGCTTCAGGGAATATTGTTCCACCTCGCTGGGGATCTGCGCCTGACAGGCCGAGCAGACTTTGGCGCTCTGTGCGCCTCTCTCAGGTGCTCCTTCCGCCGGTGTGCTTGCTTGCACAATTTCCGCCTTGGTTTTCAGAACGTGTTTATGGAGGGCCCTCGCCTCTTCCAGCGACAACTCCTTGAAATGCTTCTTCCCGACGGAGTGCAGGTATTCTTGAACTGTCTTGGGAGGCACCCTGCCGATCGGCTGAACCTCTCCCATAATGGCGACTCGTAACTCCTCCAACGCCAATTCTTCTCCAGTGGCCTCTTCTGCCACAGGGTGATGCGCCGGTTTCGTGCTTGTTCTTTTTTCTTTCTCTTCTCCTCCTTGAAATGGGGGAGAAGCCTTCGCTTCCTCCTGCTTATTTTGGGGCGTCTCCCCCTCCCCCTTTTCAGGATCTGCATTGGACTCATCCGGAGTCACTTTCCCCTCCGATGGAAGATCCGACGGCAGAGCGGGAAGTGTGGCGCCGGCCGCCTCTGGTGGCCGCCCCTTCCCCTGGGCTATCTGAACGTCCGATGATCTTCCGGTAGCCCCTCTTGATTCCGGACCGTTGGTCCCTATCATTGGCAAAAGCGCTTGCGGTTGCCGGATCGATCCAAAACCGGCGCTCTGGACGATTAAATCCGCCAGCGGCAGCTCGGGGCAGTCGATCCGGATGATCCACTGCTTGGTGCGCACACGGCCCTTCTCAGGATCCCATCGCGAGATCTCCGCCTCGTATTTGAAGAGCTCAAACGGAATTCCCACGATAGACCGCCCCTTCGCGGCAAGGGCCGATTGAAACATGTCGATCTTCTGCATGATGCCCCTCACCGAGTACCAGGAATTCGTCGGAAGCCGCCACACATCCGTTCCGGGCACTCCCAGGATCATGAAATGAAGCACGCTGGAGAAACTGCAACCCCTGGCCGCATAAATTGGACACTCGTCGGGGACACAGGCCAGTGTCACTTTCTTTCTCTTGAATTCCCGCCGCGTCTTCTCCTTCTTGTCCTGCTTCTCCCCCACCTGGTCCATCTCGGGATCCCGGGTCGCAATCAGCTGACCGCCGATCGGCTCAGAGCAGCAGTAAAGACCCGACTTCCGGAAGGCCATCAACTGATGCGGGATAGATTCCCACCACTTATCCGAAATCAGCGTGATTCGAAGCCGGTGGATCTCTCCGCGCTCGTTACCATAGAGCGCCCGGATCAAATCCGCATGCTCCGGATTGTTTTTACATTCCGATCGGTAGACCGAGAAATATGGTACATTCGTCGGCCGAAGATCCTTTTTGATCTCGCGCTCGATCTCCCGCGGAGAATGCCCCTCTGAGATCCATTTTTCATAAAGTGCTCTCTCTTTCGGGGTCAGCGCGTTCCTTCCCGATTCGTACGGAACTTTGATGCCGGAGCGCAGCACGCCCGCGTAAGTCGGCAGCAAGCGGTGTCCCAATACCGATTCGGGCTCGGCCAGCAGATCGGCTTTCCCGTCGGCGACGGCGTCCGAGAAGTGAACCACGTTGCTCTGTTGATTGTTCTTCAATTCGCCTCCTTCACATGCAGTGTCCCATCCTGCTTGATCCCATCGAAGATAGGACAGATCGTTTGATCCAATTGTTTCTCAAGGGCTGCGACCCGCTTCTGATAATCGAGTTCGTGGCGTGCAACCAAATCCGCCGGCAGCGGCTCATTCGGGTCCAACCCCAAACGCTGGACTTCCCTGCAAAGTTCTTTTCTTTGCTGCTTTCTGTACAGCCGGATCAGTTCCCGCTTGGCCGATTCCAATTTCCCCCGCATCCGGTCATGAATCTTCGGATGCTCTCGCCGCAGCAGATCGAGAAACTCCGCGTTGCTGACCGCTTTCAGAAGCAGCTGATCATCGAGAGAGAGATGAGCAGGTCGAAAATCCTTATCCTCAAGGAGGTCGTGCTGATATCGTTTTTCTTTTGGTTTCAGTTCTCCCATGTGGTTATCTCCGAAAAAGCGCAAGACCCGGCCATCGAACCCGCCGGGTCTTGCGCTCGCGATCTCAAGGTGATGCCCTATTCTCTATCGGATATTCAGAAGTTCCAGACGCGGGCGCCGTCCGAATCGAAAGCGTACCGAAGGCGCTGGTCCTCTTCTCTCTGTCCCTTCTGATAGCAAAGCGGGGAACTGTCTCTTCCTTTTGGGGCTTCTCCTTGCCAGGTCGCCAGAAACTTTCCTCCAAGTGTGCGTCTTTTCATCTTTTTCTCTCCTTCTTGTCAGTTTGATTGAATGTTTTATTTTTCGATTGACAAGAAGGCCCCAAACCGGTAAACTGATCCTTGGTGT
>SCUR01000350.1 GCA_004297235.1 Candidatus Manganitrophaceae bacterium
ACCTCGGCGCGATCCCGCAACTTCAAGCGAGTCCGCCATGCGTCGGGGCACATCAGCCACCCGATGATGATCCTGGCGATCACCGGCCAGCCGTTCTCCCAAAACGACGCCGAGTTAGTACCCGTCTCAATGCCGGCCTACCTGTTCGATGGGAAAGGAATGGCCGAGAAGAGACAGATCAGGGCGGAGTGTTTTATCTCGATCAATGTCTTCCTCTCCGCAAGAGAGGCCAACGGAAAACAGACCGCTTTTTCAGAGTGTGCGATCATCCAGGTCCACCATGAGCAGCTGGCCTCCTTCGTCGATTTGTATTTGGATTCCTCACGATGGAAGAGCCTCGATCGCCAGCTGCTGGATCCTTCCATGCGGATGATGCAATCCGCAAATCTGCTTCGGATGTTCGGCCGAATCAAAGACGGCTTACGGGCCTATTTGGAGGAGAAGCGGATCTCCGCGAAGCGGCGATATGATCATGAGGAGGCGAGCCGGTACGAAAGGTGGATTGAAGAGGTCAACAATAAACGGTTTCATCAGATCGGAACGTTCGAGGATCTGAACCGATGGATGGTTGAACTTTCGGAGCGATGGAATATTCCGGTCCGAAAGGAGATCGAACGGGCCCTTCGCAACAACCCGCTTCGGGAGATTTTTGCCAAGAAAAGGAGAAATAGGGCCGGAGCCTCCGACGTTGCTTCGGAAGTGAAGAAGGTTTTTGAGGCGATTCTCTCTGTTCCCGATCGCTTTTTCTCCAGGTTTTATATCCTCTGCGCCATCTACCCCGCTCTGGCCCTCCGTGAGATCGCAGAGCTGCATGGCCCTTTCAACGGGGTCTCTTTCGATAGCGTTCATCCGGTTCTGAAGCAGGCGCCGTACCCCCTCTCGCTCTATCTGCTCATAGAGAAAGAGATCTCGGAAATCTTGGAGTCCTTTCCCGAGGAGGAGCGGAAGGAGGTTCTGGGAAAGGTGCGCGAACGGCGGCTTCTTCTGGTCTCTCATGTTTCGCAGTTCAACGCGATCAGCAAGGCCGCAAGAGACGAGTTGAACTCCGCCTTCGGGGAATCCTGGCGGCAAGATGTGATTTGCGGGGCCTTGCCGGAAAAACAGCGCATCCTTCCGCTGCTTGAGACAGGAAACGGTCTGGTCTTGGCGGTTGGGCAGCTCTTATTGGCATTGGTGGAGCAGGACGCGGTGAAAATCAGGGAGAGGAACCAAGCCTTATCGGCGTTCGATCTGATAGAGATGCAAGAGCAGTATCAGAGGTATTTGAGGGGTTTTAATTCGGGCGGTCTGACGCAAAAGCGGATTGGGAACCTGATTCGGAAGACGGAGGAGTTGATCGGCCTCATGCAAAAGTCGCAGGAGATACTGACCGGCGCCCGGACGGGGCGGAAGAGAAAAATACGCCCACAACCCGTCGGATGATCGGAAACGATGAAGAATATTTAGGAGACAGTGGATGCAAATCGAAGAAAATAGATCGATCAAGATCGATGTGAATCTGAACATCATGATGAAAAATTTCGGCGAGGTCTTCTCCGGGGAGAGAATCTGGGTTCGGGAACTTCTGCAAAACGCCCGGCGCGCCGGAGCCACACGGATCAACATCTACACAGACCGAAGTGATCCGAATTATTTTCGAATCGATGACAACGGATCCGGCGTCTCGGATTTCCAATCGCTTCTCACCCTGGGCGGCTCCGGATGGGAGCCGGAGGTGATCGAGCGAGAGAACCCGTTCGGAATGGGGTTCTATGCGGCCCTGTACGCGGCTGTGACCGTCGAGATCAGATCGCGGGGGCAGCGGGTAGTACTGCACAGCGGCCGGATTCTCGCAGGCGAACCGGTCGTCCTTCAGCCGTGCGAAATCCGATCCGGAACATCGATCATCCTGCATCTGAAAAAATCGACTGTAGACGCCGGGAAGGAAAATCAGATCGAGAAACTCAAAGAGGTCCTTGAGACGATCGTCCGCGGATTTCCGGTCCCCGTGTATCTGAATACCGAATCTCTGTGCCGGCCGTACGCGTTGGATGTCTGGAGGGGGCTTCGGTTCGATCTCCCGGACGGAGTGGCTCTTGTGGAGTTGAACCCGAAGGACACCTTTTCCACGAAGGGAGTCACTTTCCTGCAGGGGCTTGTCATTTCGAGTGCGGACAATGGCTTACGGACCTGGCCGAACTTCAGCCGGCGCGGCATGCAGGTGTATATGCATCTTCACGGCGATCAATGGCGCGTCCGGGTCCCGGACCGGAACATGTTGTACGATTCCACCAAGACCCGGGAGAGAATCGGATCGCTTGAAAACGGGGTCGTAAAAGCCGCTGCGAATCATATCGAAGCGGCGGGACAAGCGGAGAGGTTTTTCGAATGCCTTCTGGAATGGGAATGTTATGAAGCTGTCCGGAATCTTCCGATTCCGGCTTCCCGCTGGGGCCAACTGATCACTCAGATGCATCTGCTCCATTACGAGGGGGAGGATCAGGAGAATTCGTTTGGCTCCCCTGTGAAAATTCAGGCCTCCAACACGGAGTTGCGTTTCCTGAAAGACAGAGCGAGTCTCTACCCGGCGGATGACACCCTCGATCATCTCTTCGCCATGTACGCTTTTGGCCTGCCGATTCTGGATGCCTGGGACGATCCGGAGCATTGGTTCTCACGGGCGAGCGCCGGCGAAGAGATCGAGGCGTTTTACAAACGCGGCGTGTCCGCCTCGGTCGAAAAGAGTGACATCGTGGCGGAAGGAGCCTGGTGGGGGAAGAGGGTGGTTCTCTGCAAGCGGTTTTCCCTGACCCTGGAAGGATACGGGATAAAAGAGATCACGGAAGACGCCTTCCTCAACGGCGCCTTCTGGATCATCGATCGGCCTCTGCACTGGGATTATCCGATCGACCAGGCCTTTTACTTTCAGACGGAGGGAGAGGACTTCGACGAATCCGGCTTCGATGCGGCGATGGAGAACTTCCGGGCGAATCTCGCGATCATCAAGGGAGATCCGGGCGCTTTGATTCAGAGCGCCCTTCAAGAGTATGCGCAAGCGCTCGACGGCAGCCGGTTTGTGGTGGAAGTCAAAGGGGGAGAGATTCAAGTCAAAGAACTCCCGGTAGCCACGAATACATAAGAAACCAGGAAGGTCAAAGAGGGGCTCTCTTCGTCAACAGGAGGAGGGCCCCTCTTTTTTTAAGGAGACGTCATGGAAGTGAAATTCCGATACGAATTGACGAGCCTGATGGGATGCAATCTATATGAGGCTCTGAGGGAAGAGGATTTCGACAGGATCATCGAAGGTGAGACCGAATACTATCGCGAGCAGTCGGAGGTCGGATGTGAGATCCGGAAACCCTTTGTAGAATGGCTCGAAGGACATCTTCCTGCGCGGGATTGGCGGGAAATCAAAGAGGGAATCGGATGCGACGATCTCTCAAAATGGTTGTTGGAGAATCCGGTCCCCGAACGGGAGGAAGATTTAAGGAGAACATATTCGGAAAAGGAGATCGAATTTCTAACAACGACACAGACGAAGACCAAAAGCGGCATCCATCTGCCCCTGTTGTGGGATCATATCGATCCCGACGATGATGCCGACGTGGCGCTCGGTTTCGGCCTTATCACCTATCCTCCGGTAGATGAGAGCGGCCGGTATATTCAGAGCGGAAACAGCCGGCATCTTCCGGCCGATATCGCAAACCGGATCAAAGCGTGGATGGAGGAGGCCAACGAACTGGCAAGAAAGACCGGCCGCGGCGTCGGATCTCCTGATCCGAAGGATGACCTGGACCGGGCAATCGACGAGAAAGTAGCCTCCCTTTATCGGGAGGCCTCGTGTTTATCGGAGAAGACCGTGCTGTCCCTCATTCGGATAGAGGGATTTTATTGCGGGATTCACGGAGGAACTGTGAAATATGAACGACCCATCCTGAGATCGGAGGTGTTGGCCTGCCCTTCCTGCAATCATCCGGTCTGCCCGTTCTGTGCCAACTGTTACGAGAAGGATCCGGCGACGATCGAGGAGGCGAGGGCGTATCTGGCCTCCTGTGATGAGGTCTCAGGAATGGCCTATTGCGGTCATTGCGGGGATTGGGGTGTGGAATGGATGCTTCGGTTCCTGCGATTAAAGTGCTGTCCCATCCCGCCGGAATACGAGAATCACCAGCCGGCGGCGAGATCCGTGCGGTTCGTCGCCACCAACACCGTTGCCGCCTTGCCGGACTGTCATCTCATCCTGGAATCGGTGTCCCGGAGCTTCGCAAAAGGGATCTCGGGAATCATTCACTATCCGCATTCCACGGGAGAGATCTGGGGCATTCCGGAGAGACACCCTGAAGGATGGATTGTGACCCTCTGCTATCCGGAGGAGCGATGACCACGAAATGGACCTATCCGTTCGTAAAAGAGTATCTCAGATTTGTCCGAAAGGCGTTTGAGGTTACCCGCGCCGGCGGCCGAATCAAAATACGCTGGAGTGACAGCCCGATGGAGCTGCGGGCCTGGCGGAAAGAGTTTATCGACGCCCTCGACCGTCGCATCACCAAATATGGAGGTCTCGATGGGAGGGGCCGGAAATTGGATCCCGACTGGCAATTATGGATGTATAGGGACCGCCATCGTTTGGAGGACATTCGAAAGCGAATCCGTGTTTATCAGTTCGAAACCCCGGAGATGCAACGTCGGTACGGGCATCTGCTCGCGCGCCGGGATGACTTCTGAACGCCAGGCCTTTTTCATTGGCATTGGGATCGAAATTCATCAGGAGAAAACAGATGGAAACAGATCAGAAAGTGGAAATGATCGCCACAAAAGACATTTTCGTAATCAAGAACAGCAGGCAGTATATCGATCCGGCCGCGTTGGGGGAATTGGCCGAGAACATCAGGATGAACGGCCTCATTCAACCGATCACGGTCGTCCCGAACGGGGAAGGGAAATACGATCTCGTCATGGGGGAGCGGCGGCTTCGCGCCCATGAGAAGCTGGGGATGGAGAAGATCGCCGCGATCGTTCGGGAGG
>SCUR01000351.1 GCA_004297235.1 Candidatus Manganitrophaceae bacterium
CCCCGCCGCCGGTTCCGCCGGCGGGGTGGTGTTTCGGGTGCTGAACTGAGCCGTCATCGGCGCGAGCGGTTTGCCGAAGAGATCGGTGATCGCGGCCGTCAGCGTGACGGCATAGCGGGTCGCCGAGCCGAGCTGCCGCGGGTAGAGGGTGAAGCCGGCGGTCGAGGGGACCAGCAGCGCCTCAATGGGATTGCCGATTTCGGATTGCGGATCGCGGAGCTCAAGAAGCTGAACCGAGTTTGCCGTCAGCGAGGCGGCGTTCACCGATCGATTGAAGCCGACGACGATCGGCGTGTCGAGCGGCACCAGCGTCGCCCCGTTCACCGGAGAAGCCGAGGCGACTGCAAACGGCACATCGACCAAAGCGAGATTTTGAACAACCGATTGATTGGCCGCAGCGACTGTCACCGTTTGGGTCGCGGCATTGGGGCCGGCGAGGTCTTGCGCCGAGAGTGTGCTGGCACCCAGCGGTCCGACGACGACATATTTTCCATCCGCCCCGGTCAGATCAACGAAGGGGGCGCCGCTGTCGGAGACCTTTACCCCCGACTGAGGCGTTCCGGCCACCGAGAGGATGTTCCCGGCGAAGAAGCCGATCGGCGTTTGCGGTTGGAGAATGAGATACTCCCCTTCGGTGACCAGTCCGGGAAGGGTCAGGCCGTAAAGCGCGTTCGTGCTGACCACCAAGGGACCCGAGATCTTCCCAAAGCCGATCAGCTTCGCCCGCCGCTCCCCGGCAATCTCCATGACTTTGGCAATCAGGATCGGTTGGCTCGAAAGAGCGCTCGCCGGAAGGGGGAAGCTGACCCGCGCCGACTGGGCAAGCCGCGTCTGGGTGAAATCGAGGCGAAGGGCTTTGAGCAGGAGATACCCGGCCGGCGTCGAGAGGCCGGGGACAGTCTCGGTCTCGCTTCGAACCAGCGTCGGCGCCGAGAGAGCGCCCGCCGGAATCGAAAGGGTCACACCGTCGGCCGTGGTCAAGCTCCCCCCCTCGGCGCCGAAGAGCGTTCCCGCCGGCGCCTCCTTCGGAAGGCTGATCCCCAACGTAACCTTGCCGAGCATCAGATCTTTGAGGGTAAAGTTCTTCGACGGGGTCACCGGGAATTTCGTTGAAAGATGGGACGCGTCCGCAAGCCGCGACGGCGTGGACCGATAGACGAGGAGGTCCTCCGTAAATCCTTCCGGGGTCTGGTTCGTCTGATCGCGCAGATTGTATTCCTCGGTGACCTTTGCCGAAAGGCGGGTGCCGGAGGGGAGCGGGTCGGTCGAAGCGACGATCACCTCCCCCACCGCATGCACACCGCCTCCAGACGGCGGGGCCCCCTTCGGAACCACGGTGCCGGTGGCGGTGAGATTCGGATCTAAAAGGCTTCCGGCGGAGAAACCTTGGATCAGCTCTCCGACCACCGGCGCCGGCGGCGCCGTCGGAGGATCATCCGGAAACAAGAAAACATATTGCCCGGACTGTAGGACCGCAAGCCGGATCGTCTTTCCATCGTTCGAGACCTGACCCGGAGCAACGCCGCGCCAGGCGAGCGCCGCCGGATCATAAATGCCGGCGGGAATCGTTCTTCCCACCGTGAGGCCGGCCGTGTTCGGCACCGCAAGCGTTGCCTCGCTCCTTAATCCGCAGCTCGCGTTGCGCGCGCCGCCGCATTGCAGATCGACCGCCGCTACCGGCGACCAGCCGAGCGGTAGCCGTCCGGTCAGACCTTGATTGCTGATCGGTGTGAGGAGAATGTCGACCGTATTGGGGAGCGTCCCGGCTGGAACGATCAATTGAAGAAGTCCCCCCTGATCTTGGAAGGTCCCGCCGTCGGGTCCCGCTGTGTTCACCTTGGTATCGATCGAGGTCAATCGCGCATCGAGCAGAACCGCCTTCTGTCCAGGTGGAACCTCGCCGCTCCGAAAGACCTGGGTCGTTCCATTTTTTTCTACCGTGATCAAGACGGTCCCCGCCGCGTGGTTGAAGAGATATTTTCCATCCGCCCCCGTCACCTGTGTCGTCCCCTCCAGGGTGACCTGCGCCCCGGCCAACGGCAGACCGACTGCGTCATCGATCACCTTCCCTTCGACAAAACCGGGATTGGCGGAAGGGGCATTGATTAAAATACCTGCGGTTTTGGAAATGGCCAGCCCCGCTCGATCCTGCGTCTGCGCCAAGATCGAGACGACCCGCCCGACCGGCGCCGAGGGCGGAATGGTGTAAGCGGTCTCAAATGGAGCTTGGTCGATGCTGGCCACCGGCGCCCCGTCGACGCTAAAGGTGACATGGCCGATCCCATTCGGATCGGAGGCCTCGGCATGAAGCAGGACGTTGCTCCCCGCCGCCGTCTCGGAGGGGGCTGTCACCGTGAGGAGGGGAGGGGTCTGATCGACCGTCACCTGCGCTTGGTCGGTGCCGACATTTCCGGCCGGGTCTTCGGCGCGTGCGAGGAGGGTCAGCGGACCCTCCGGAGCGGGAACACCGGCCGCTGTGAAAATCCCGTTGCTGATCGTAGCAGAAACCCCGTTCACCGTGACCGCGGCGCTTGGATCATCGACCGTGCCGGTCACCGTCACGGTGGCGGTGGTGACAAAACCCGCCGCCGGCGATGAGATCCGGATCGCCGGCGGGAGATCGTCGAGATAAACGGTCCGCGTCTGGGTCGTCTCATTTCCGACCGCATCGATCGCGCGGATGACGAGATCGTTCCGCCCCGGCGAGAGCGAGATCCCGGCGACGGAGTAGAGGCCGCTTGAGATCTCGGCTGCGACGCCGTTGACGGTGATCGTGGCGGAAGGGTCATCGATCGTCCCGCTG
This sequence comes from Candidatus Manganitrophaceae bacterium, assembly GCA_004297235.1. GTDB lineage: Bacteria > Nitrospirota > Nitrospiria > SBBL01 > Manganitrophaceae > Manganitrophus. Next base: position 2,804 of record SCUR01000351.1, read on the forward strand.
ACGGTCACGCGCTTTTGATTGAGCGCCGCCTGATCGGCCGGGAAGGTAATCGTGACCGCCGGCGCCACCGTGTCGAGCGTCACCGTCAAGCGCCGCTCCGCGAGGTTGCCCCCCGCATCGCGGGCCGAGAGGGTGATCGGATTCGGCCCCTCGACCAAGGGAACATCGACCAAGAAGGCTCCATTCGTCAGAGAGAGCGGCGCCCCGTTGAGGAAGCTCTCCCGGAGCGCGCCGGTGTCGGTGATCCGGCCGGCGATCGTGACCGGCGACGTTCGCGTCACCAGGTCGTCGGCCGGGGCGGTAACGACGATCTCCGGCGGGATGTTGTCGAGCGTCACCTGCAGCAAGATCGTCCCGACGTTCCCGGCCGCGTCGGTGGCGGAGAAGGTGAAATCGTTCGTCCCCGCGGTCAGATCGACCGATTGGCTGAAGCTCCCGCCGGTGAGGACCACCGCGTTGCCGTTGAGGGTGACGGCGGTGATCGGACTGGCGTCGGTGATGCTCCCCGTCACGCTCTCCGGGGAAAGGGCGAGGAAGGCGCCGTTTTCCGGCGCGGTGAGGGTGATCAGCGGCGGCCGGCTGTCGCGCGTGAGATTCAGCGGCAGACTGCGGACGTTCCCGACCGCATCGGCGGCGGCCACCGCCACCGGGTTGCTCCCCTCCTGAAGCGGGACGGTCGCCTGGAAGAGGCCGTTGGCGATCGACGCCGCGACGCCGTTGACCGTGACCGAAGCGACCGACGTCGTCTGGTCCGAAACAGTCCCCTCGACCAAAATCGTGGCGGCGTTGGTGTAGGCTCCTTCGGCGGGCCGGGTGATCTCGACCAGCGGGGGCGCCGTGTCCCGAACCACCGTGAGGCCGGCCCGCGCGACGTTCCCCGCCGCGTCGGTCGCCGCGATTTCAACCGGATTGCTTCCCTCGGCATTCAGCGGCGCCTCGGCGGTGAAGGCACCGTCGGCCGCGACCGATACGGCGGCCCCGTTGACTGTGAGAGAGACGAGCGACGTGGTCGCATCGGTCACCTGGCCGCGGACAGTGATCGTTCCCGTCGCCGTAGCGGCAGAAGGCGGTGGAGCATCGACCCGAAGCGCCGGCGGGGTTGTATCAATGGTGAAGTGAACCTGCGCCGCCGTGCTGTTCCCCGCCTGATCGGTCACCCGGGCGATGAGGGTATAAGCGCCGTCGGCCAGCGCCGCCGGCGTGAAACTGGCTCCGCCGGCGGTGGGGGTGAAGGAAGGGGTCAGGTCATTCCCGTTCAGCGTCACCGAAAGCCCTCCGGCCGGAATCGCGAAGAGGCCGTCCGAAAATGAGAGCGAGAGGGGAGATGATGCCGTTCCCAAGATCGCTCCGTCGGTCGGGCTTCCGATCGCCAACGTCGGTTTGGTCTTATCGATATTCAACGGCACCGAGCGGGTCGCGCGGTTCCCGGCGACGTCGACCGCTTCACCGGTCACGACCTGACCGGCGCCCTCGGTCGTGAGGGTGACCGGCGGCGTGACGGCGGCCACCGTTGAGAGCGGATCGGTCGCGCTGAACGTGACGGTGACATCGCTCTGAAGCCAACCGGCCGCGTTCGGAGCGGGGCTGAGGGTATCGGTCAGCGACGGGGCGGTTTTATCGAGCCGAACGAGCTGCTGGCGCTCTCCCTCCCGGTTCCCCGCCAGATCGACGGCAAAGTAGGAGAGGGTGGAAACCCCTTCCTGATTGAAGGAGAGATCGACGGCCGCGCCGGCGACGACCGTCTCCGTCCCCCCATTGATCCGATAGTGAATCTCCTTCACCCCGGTGCCGACCGCCGGGTCCTGCGCGCCGAGGTGGACAACCAGATCGCTGTTACTCCAGCCGGCCGGGTTCGGAAGGGGGGAGAGCGTCGCGCTGCTGACCGGCGGGACGGCGTCGATCTGGAAGGACACCTCCGCGCTGTTGCTGTTTCCCGCCCGGTCCTGGACGGTCGTCTGGAAACGGTAGACTGCGTCGGAGAGTCCCGGCGGCGTGAAACCGGCCCCGGCGGCGGTGACGGCGAAGTCGGCGGTCCGATCGACCCCGTTGAGGAGCGCGCGAAAGCTGGAAGTATTGATCCCCGAAAGGGTATCCGAAAATTGGACGGAGAGAGAGGGGCGATTATCGCTGGAGATCAGGCCGTTGGCGGGCGCATTGATCAAAATCTGGGGGGCGGTGTTGTCGATGCCGTCGATGAGGATCGTGATCCCTCCGCCCGGCTTCCCGCGCAGCTCGACCGAGAGCTCATTGGAAAGCTGGAGGGTGATCTGCTTCTCGATGTAGGAGACGTTCTGGTTGAACTCGCTCGGCCCGACGATTTGGGTCCCGTTCAATGAGATTACGCTGCTGGAGACCCGTTCGAAATCCGCGTCCTGCAGCCCTCCATTGAAGATCTTGAGGGTATAGGTCGTGGCGGGATTGAGCGCCGGGAAGGATTTGACCTCGGCGACCGGGCTCCCTGTCCCGCGGACGTAATTCTGCGGGCCGAAG
>SCUR01000352.1 GCA_004297235.1 Candidatus Manganitrophaceae bacterium
GAGTGTGCGAGTTTCGACCGTGGGGTCCAGGGGTTCACCCCGGCGCCCGGGGAAGCCGGAGGGGCCGCGGCGTGGCGGCCCCACGGTGGGGTTTGGGGCAACGCCCCATTCCAACTATCCGCATCTCGCAAATTAGGACACTACTGGACCGGTTCCCTCCGTTGCTCTTCCGCCAAAAAGAAGATATACTTTTCACCGTCGTCACGGCATCAATCCAGGAGGTTTGAAATGAACATGAATGCAAAATGGCTTGTCCCCGCACTCCTCTTCCTCGCCCTTTCGACCGCGGCTTCTGCGGAGAACAACAGCACGCCGGGGCTCGACCGGCGGGAGGCGAACCAAGAGAAGCGGATCGAGCAGGGGGAGAAGTCAGGACAACTCACTCCGAGAGAAGAAAAGCGACTGGAGCGGGGAGAGGCGCGGCTCGAAAGGCACGAAGCGGCGGCGAAGTCGGACGGGACGGTGACCCCGGCGGAGCGGAAACGGCTGCACAAAGAAGCGAACCGGATGAGCAAACGCATTCACCGCCAGAAACACGACGCCCAGAAAGCCGATCCCGCGCCCTGATCTTTTTTGAATTGTCGGAAACGGCTTTATCGGTGGGGGACGGTCCGATCAAGGGCGGAAGGTGTAGATTCCGTAGCCGGTATTCTGATAGAACCAACGAAAATCTTTTTTCTCCAGCCAGTCCCGGTCTCCGAACATCTCCTCGAATCGGCGCGGGTTTCCGAAGAGGATGGTCAATTCTCTCGGCCTGCGCCGCAGCGATTCCCGAATGTTGCCGACCACCTTTGCCAGCGTCTCGCCGTTGAACGGGTTATAGAGATGAATGAAGGTGACATCGTCCGGAACGGAATAAGCGCGGGCGTCGACGACTTCGATTTCGACGGCGCATTTCAACCGCCGGCGGGACCGATCGATATTTTCCCGAGCCTTCTCCGCCATCGCAGGCGATAGCTCCACCCCGATCACCCGGCGGAAAGGCCGGGTGCCCGCCAGGATGATCACCCGGCCCATCCCGCATCCGTAATCCAACAGGGTATCTTCTCCGGGCCGGATGGAGATCTGATCGAGACAGTACTGCAGCGCTTTATAGGGGGCCGGCGTGTAGGCGCCGTATTCCGGGTTCTGATGGCCGAGATCTTTGCCGGAGATGAAGCGGGCGGTTTCGATCCCCAGCCGGCGCTCGTGAAAATCTTCATTGAGACGGTAGGAGAGGAAGCGCATGCTCTCGCGCACCCCTTGCGATCGGAACATCAAGAGCACGGCAAGCAGCTTTGCCGAGATCAATTTGAGCGTGAACTTTGTCGTTAGCATGGCAGCTGATACTCTATATATCATAATTATAGCCGATAAAAAAATAGAAAGATCTGTGTAATAATCAACTTTTTTTCAAATGATTTTATTCTTTCCGCAAGAAAAAAAGGGTTCCCTCCGTATCACCGTACCGCCGTCCGGCTCCGCTTCTTCATTTGACATCAAACCGCCGATCTCTTATTCTCCAGAGCAGGGAGAGGAAGCGTGAACATCGTCGAGATCCAAAAAGCCACGGTCTATCAAGGGGCGATTCAGGTGTTTTCCGATCTGTCGCTGGAGATCGCGGCCGGCGCTCAGACGGCAATCCTCGGCCCCAACGGCGCGGGGAAGTCGACCTTGCTGAAGCTCCTCTGCGGAGAGAGCCGCGCCGTCGACCGCGAGGGGAGCGCCGTCCGGCTTTTCGGGCAGGAGCGTTGGAATGTCTGGGAGCTGCGGGCGCAGCTCGGCATCGTCTCCCACGATCTGCAACGCGATCATCTCGACGGCGTCCGGGGGGTGGAGGTGATCCTCTCCGGCTATTACGCGAGCATCGGCGTGTACGGACATCAGGAGTTCGGCGCCGCGCAGCGGAAGCGGGCGGGCGAGGTGATGGAGATGCTCGGGATCGCCGCTTTACAAGAGCGGCGGTTTTTCGAGATGTCGACCGGCGAGCAGCGGCGCTTTCTCCTCGGACGCGCGCTCGTGCATGATCCGGGGACGCTGATTCTGGACGAGCCGACCAGCGGTCTCGACCTGCGCGCTTCTTTTCAATATCTTGATTTGGTTCGAAGCCTGATCCGGCGGGGCAAGACCCTCCTGCTGGTGACGCATCATCTTCACGAGATCCCCCCCGAGGTGGAGCGGGTCATCCTCCTGAAGGCCGGGCGCGTGGTTGCGGACGGAAAGAAATCGGAGGTGCTGACGCGCGAGCGGCTGACCGCGCTCTTCGACACCCCGGTGGAGATCGCGCAGGCCCACGGCTGGTATCAGGCGCTCCCCGCTTTTTAATAGGCGCCGGTTTCGAGCCTTCACATTTCGCTTTCACTTTTTCATCGTCCAGGCGGTCGTCTTGATTTGCCAGGATTGGATGTCGTACCTTCTTGCCGCTCTTTTCGTCTTTTTGGAGCAGTGCATTGCGGGACAATTCGTCGAGACAGGGGTGTTCAACCGTCCCCGACGCACTCGCACACCCGTGGAGAGGAGCCCTCTTACGCGGGGGTATTCCGAAAAGCGGAGCCGCGGTTTTTCACGGCGCCTTTTCATCCGAAACGCGGGTGTCCGCCGGCGCAATATTTCCTGTTTATCTTCTCCCCTTCATTTCGGTATAATTTTTATGACGGCCATCAATGGAAGCGAGACATGATGTTCGGATCGACAGAAAACCGGAATCGCTTGCCGGCGGGAATCCTCCTGGCGGTATCGCTGTTTGCGCTCCGGATGAATCGCACGGCCGAGGGCGCGGCTCTCCCCTTCGATGCGACGGTCGGTTTGCCGGGGGTAGGGG
>SCUR01000037.1 GCA_004297235.1 Candidatus Manganitrophaceae bacterium
AGCTTTCCCCTGGATTGGATACAATTTGATTCCGCTGACGACATAATAAATCTGGTCAAGGCGATCTGTGATGATCGAATAAAGCGCTTTGGCCTGCTCCTTCTCCACTAGACCGGGATATATCATATTGTCGAAGCGGTGTTTCTCCAGTTCTTTTTCGATTTTCTTGAGATGGGCGATTTGCTCAGACGGTTCCAGGCGAAGAAATGAGTCCTGAAAATGGGCGAGGAGGCGCGGACCGCCGTCGGTGACCTCACCCCGATAGAGCGTTGGGTAAGGCTCTTCCCCCTGGGCGGGGATATGCATGAGGATAAAGAAGAGTATTCCCAATGAGAGCTTCATATGACTCTCATATTCAGGTCTAACGACGCAGAGAGGACGGTCTCCGTTTCTGCGCCGTCCCCAACGTCGCTTCGAGAATCCCGATCTTTCCGTCGATCCGCGTGCGGCGGAAGCGCGAGAACCCGGCCTGCTTCAGCCACTGCGTAACCTCCTCCCAGGTGTAGCAGCGGCCTTGCTCCGTGAAGAGGAGCATCATCAGGTTGAACGAGGAGACGTCCGGCGGGTGGGCCTGGTCTTTGTCCAGAAAATATTCGACGATGATCAACCGGCCGCCGGGCTTGAGGGCCGTTTTGATTTTCTTCAGGATGCGGCGGTTTTCTTGGGGAGAGTAGATGTGGACGACGTTGGAGTAGAAGATCACATCGTACGGCCCGCCGTAAGAATCGGTGAAGAGATCGCCGCCGATGACATCGACTTGCTCAGCGAGGTCCGCATGTTTCGCTTCGGCCAAGGCGACCTTGACCGCGGCGGGACGGTCGAAGATCGTGGCGTGGAGTCCGGGATATTTCACCAACAGAGCGAAGGCGTAGGAGCCGGCCCCGCCCCCGAGATCGAGAAGCGTCCGGGCGCCGCGCAGATCGATCGGGCGCAGGATCTTCGGGGCGAGGTAGAAGCTCCGCTCGTGCAGGGCTTTGGAGAAACGTTTTCGGAAGGCCGGATTGTCGGGCGGCGGGCGCTTCCGCGGCCGTCGGCCTTTGCGAACGGCGTCGGCCAAGCCGATCCAGTCGTTCCAGTGCTGGCCGGCGAGCCAGATGAAGTTCGTGATCGACTGGGTGCTGGCGGCGTCGAGATAGGTTCGGCTGAGGGGGGTGTTCCGGAATCGGTCGGCCGATTTGGTCAGAAGGCCCATGCCGGTGAGGGCATTGAGGAGAAATTCGATTCCTTCAGGAGAAGCATCGGCCTTGCGGGCAATCTCCTTTGCGGTGGCCGGTTTCTTCCCAAGGTGCGTGAAGAGATCGACCTCCACCGCGGCGATGAGGGTACGGGAGTCGGTGAAGGCGTCGGCGGTCTGGAGGAGCTCTTCGTAGTTTCGGATCATATTCTCCTAGTCAGAAAGGGTGGGTGGGCTGCCTCGCTTCTGTTTTTACGAATGCGGAATTCGGAATTCCGGATTCCTGCGATTATTTTTCAAACCCCCATTTTATGTTTCAAGTAAAGATAGCCGAGCGAGAGGAGGCTCATCCCGATGACGGCGCAGAGGGTCAAGACCAGGATGCGCAGTTTGGTCCGGATCTCTTTTTCGATTAATGCGTCGAAGCGCCGCTCGATCTCGTCGATCTTGGCGTCGACCCTGGCTTCAATCAGGATCATCTGCTCCGCCATGAACTGCTCCGCCTCGGTTCGGGCGTGGGAGACGAACTCATTTCGTTTCCGATCGATGTAAATGTCGGTCTTCTCTCGAACCCGTTCCACGACGCGCGCAGTGATAAAAGGGGTCAACACCTTGCCGACATTCATCCAGACCTGCCATGCCATCTCATTAACCTTTCAATAAAAGAATCGTGAGCCATCCTTGGATTGCAAAAAGAAGGACGATCAGGGATAATTCCACCTTCAATGCGCGGGAGCGGACTTGAAGGAGTTTTAAGAGAACGGTCCGTTGAACCATCCGCGGGAGTTGGCGATACCAGACCCCCAACACGACGATGTCATAGAAAAGGGTCCCGGCCAGGAGGATCGCCAAGACCCAACGGAATGTCAAATAGGGATCAATCAGTTGC
>SCUR01000353.1 GCA_004297235.1 Candidatus Manganitrophaceae bacterium
GCTGGCGGAGATTTACCACGAAGAAACGAAGTATCACGAAGCGCGGATGGGGAAATTCCAACGCCCGCTCGATTGGGGAGCGCAACCCTCTCCTTATAAGGAATATCACAGCGAGAAAAAGATCGATCTCATCCCCTACCTTCCTTTTCAGAGCAATCCCTTTACCGGAGAGCCGCTCCCTCCCGCCAAAGAGCAGGGAGGGTATCCTTTTGGAATCGGGGAGATCTCGCGCCTTCTTTACTTCACCAACGGGGTCACCGGCCTTTTGCAATATCCGACCGGCCAGACGTTGACCCTTCGGGCCGCGCCGACTGCAGGGGGGCTTTATCCGACCGAGATTTATGTCGCCATCCGAGGGTTGTCTGTTCTTGAAAACGGCATCTACAATTTTCAGGTCAAAGACCATTCGTTGGTCCCGGTGTGGGAAGGCGACTTCTGGAGCGAGTTCGAGCGCTATTGCATGCAGCACGAAGCGATCGCGAACTCGAACCTTCTGGTGATTATGACGGCGGTTTACCAGCGGAGCGCCTGGCGCTATCAAGAGCGCGCCTATCGGCGCATTCTGCTCGACACCGGCCACATTCTTGGAAATCTCGTCGCCTATGCGCCGGAGGAGGGCTTTACCCCCTTTCCGATCGGAGGGTTCTTGGATACTTCTTTGAACCGCCTTCTCTTCCTCGATGAGGCGGAGGAAGGGGTTTTGGCCGTGGTGGCGCTCCCTCAGAGCGAGAAGATCAATCCGGAGGAGATCCGACCCATGTCCGCCGTGGCGTCGAAACAGATGCCGAAGGGAGAAGACGCCTTAAAGATGCTTCAACTCCAGCTTCATCGGGTTTCCTCGATCCTACCGGGGGAGAAGACCGATCTCTCGATGGTGCGGCTTCCTCCCGATCTGAATGTGCTGGAGGCGAAATACAATTTCAAGGAGGCCAACGTTCTTCCGGAAGCGCCGATCGATTGGGGGGAGGGCGTCGGACAGACGATCCTTCTGAGACGGTCGACCCGCGGTTTTTCGGGGGAAGGTTTTTTAAAGGAAGAGCTTTCGGCCATTTTAGAATATGGCTACCGTCCCCTGGCGTCGGCGCCGCTGCCCTTTTTCGATCCCTCGATTCTGGAGACCTACCTGGTGGTTCAGAAGGTGGTCGGACTTAATGAAGGGGTCTACTACGCTGTGCCTCAGAAGAGCGAGCTGCGGCTCCTGACGGCGGGAGATTTCCGGGAGCAGACCTGGCATTTCTGTTTGGGACAGGAGCTGGCGCGCGATGCGGCGGTGCTCGTGATCCATATCGCGCATCTGAAGCGGGCGGTCGAGAAGTATGGAGATCGGGCGTATCGTTATCTTCATCTGGATGCCGGCCAGATCGGGGAGCGTCTCAATTTGGCGGCGATCCGGCTGGGTCTCGGGGTGAGCGGGATCGGCGGCTTTTATGACGATGAGGTCAACGCCCTTTTGGGCCTCTCCCTCGACGAGATCGTTGTCTACGTTACGACGTTGGGGAGGCCGCGCGCTTCATGAGGGAAGAACGTCCCGCGCTCGGAAGCTATTTTAAAATGCACCCGGACTCGTTTTGGGAGGTGCTCCACAGGTCGGTTCAGGCCCGGCCCGGCGAGATCCTCACCCGTCCGGACCTTCGGCCCGCGGCGGTGTTGGTTCCTTTCTTCGAGAAAGAAGGCGTCCCTTTTCTTCTTCTGACGAGGCGAAGCGAAGGGGTCCAGCGTCATCAAGGGGAGATCGCCTTTCCCGGCGGATGCCGGGAGCAGAGCGATGCGGACCTGTTCGAGACGGCGCTCCGAGAATGCCGGGAAGAAATCGGCCTTCATCCCGAAGCGGTGACCCTGATCGGCCGCCTCGACGACCATGAAACCGTCACCGGCTTTTCGGTCACCCCGTTTGTTTCGAGGATCTCCTATCCTTGTTCATTTCAGCTCGATCGACAAGAGGTGACCGACCTCATCGAGGTCCCGTTTTTCTTCTTCATGAATCCGGACCACTGTCGCGAGCGGACGATCCTCTTTCGGGGAAAATCGCGCACGATCCGATCCTTTCTTTATGCGGGGAACGACATTTGGGGGGCCACGGCGGAAATGACCCATCGGCTGGTCTTGCGAATGGAGGAGGTCGTCGGAGCGCAGAGGGAGGGGAGGGCGTGAATCATTCCGTCAGCGCACGACCGAAGCCCGACCGTGTGTTTGCTTTTTTGATGATGTTGATCCTTTTCCTGCCGGCGGGTTGTTTCGGACCGAAGGCGCCTCCCCGTTATGTAGATGAAGGGGAGCGGCACCTGGTCCGCTTGGATCGGACCGATCCGCCCGCGCGGTACGATCACCCGGCGGAGATCGACCTCGAAACGTTGAAGACGGCGTTGGCGTCGGTCGTTGCGCGTCATGAGGTGTCTTTTCTCAATCGCCTGTTGGCTCAAAAAAACGAAACGCGCGGCGCGGCCTTTACCTCCGAAGAAGTCGACTTGCTGGCCGACCGAATGAAAACCGCTTTTGCGAAGGGGACGCCGGAAGAGCGGATCGCCTTTTTTCTCTTCTCACGGAAAAACAGCATGGCCGCCCAGATCACCTCCGGGATTGCTTTCATGGAAGGAAAAGAGCTTCATCTGATCTTGGCGAACGATCAAACCTCCCTTTCCGGCGATCAACGCTCCTATATTCCGCGCGATAATCCGCTGCATGCGTATGAGCCGGGAAGCTTCGAGCTGATCCCGCAGGCGCATCAACGAAGGGTCACGGATGCGTCGGGACGGAAGCTGCCCGGGGTGGCGATCGATTTGACGGCGCCGGCGGAGCCGGTCGTTTCATCGGAGGAGACGGCGGCCGCAGGCGCTTCCTCGCTGGAGGCGCCGTTCCGGCTGTTAAAGAAATTGAGGGAAGAAAACTTGATCACCGAAGAAGAGTATAAGGAGAAGAAGGCGGAGCTCCTCAAATCAATTGAGGTGAAATAGGAGGAGGAATCATGGCGGATGTCACCTGTATCCGGTGCGGCCAAACAAGAGCGCCGATCGAAGGAATGCCGTACGGAGGAAAAATCGGCGAGGAGCTCAAGGCGAAGGTCTGCAATGTTTGTTGGAAAGAGTGGTATGAGCTGTCGATCAAGATCATCAACGAATACCGCTTGAACCTGCGGGAGCCCTCGGCCCGGGAGTTTTTATCGACCCAAATGAAAATTTTCTTCAAGATGCAGGCCCCTCCGGAGGGGAAGGGGATTCAGATTCAGGACACCCCGGATAAGGCGTCCGGCGGGTAAAAGGGAGCGGATCCTTGCAAGCAAAACGATTGGAAGCGGATCGCTCCCGGATGAGGGAGACCCTTCGGCGCTTGGAAGAGCGGTTTCCGAATCCCGAGACGGAGTTGCGCCACGACAGCCCGTTTCAGCTGTTGATCGCCACGATCCTCTCGGCCCAGTGCACCGACGTGCGGGTCAATCAGGTCACGCCGGCGCTCTTTGAGCGCTATGCGACGCCGGCGGCCTTGGCGAAGGCCGACCGGGAAGAGGTGGAATCGATCATCCGGACGACCGGCTTCTTCAAGAGCAAGGCGAAGAGCATCATCGGCTGCGCCGCGGAGATCGTCGACCGTTTCGGCGGAGCGGTTCCCGAAAACATGGAAGCATTGGTCACCCTGCCTGGGGTCGGCCGGAAAACAGCCAATGTGGTTTTGGGGAGCGCCTTCGGCCGACCGTCCGTCGTCGTCGACACCCATGTGCGGCGGGTGGCCAATCGGTTGAAGTGGACCCGGTCGAGCGATCCCGATCAGATCGAGACCGATTTGGGCCGGCTGATGCCGCCGCAGGAGTGGACGATGGGGTCCCACCGGCTTCTCCTACACGGGCGGTATATTTGCGTGGCGCGCAACCCGCGCTGCCCGGAATGTCCGCTGTTCGACCTCTGCCCGGCGGAGGGAGAAAAAAACAGGCTCAAATCCGCGGGAAAAGGGCCTTCTCGCATTGACAAGGTAAAGGCCAACCGCTATAATCAGGCCCCACATTCGATGAGCGGAAAAGACGGATGATCCGAAGCATGACAGGCTATGGGAGGGCCGAAGGGAGCTATAAAGGACGTCCCCTCGTCGTTGAGCTTCGATCGGTGAACCATCGGTATTGCGACGTCGTCGTCCGACTTCCGAAGCTGCTGGCGCCGTTTGAGGAAACGCTCAGGAAAAAAGTCCAAGAGCGGTTTTCCCGCGGACACATTGAACTCTCCGTCAACCTGAACGGGGCGGCGAACGCGCCGAAGCAATTCAAGCTCGATCTGGAATCGGCGGAGGCGTACTACCGCATCTTAAAGAAGCTCAAAACGTCGCTTCACCTTTCCGGCGAGATCGATCTCACCCTCTTAAGTCATTTTAAGGAGATCATTACCGTCACCGAGACGGTGGAGGAGGCGGCCCCGCTGGCGCGATTCGCCGAGCGGATGCTGGAGCGGGCGATGCGCGCCCTCGAGAAGATGAGAAGCGAGGAGGGGCGGGCGCTCGGCAAAGATCTCGCGGGCCATCTCGACGAGCTGGACCGGATGCTGGACCTCATCAAACAGCAGGAGAAAAAAGCGGTTCAAGCCTACCAGGAGCGGCTTCAGCGCAGGGTGGCCGAATTGACTCAAGGGATCGCCCTCGATCCGGCGCGATTGGCTCAAGAGGTCGCTGTTCTGGTCGATCGGAGCGATATCAGCGAGGAGACGGCCCGCTTGAAGACCCACCTGGAGCAGTTCCGCAAAATCCTCCAGAAGGTCGAGGCGGTCGGGCGCACACTTGAATTTCTGCTGCAAGAGATGAATCGGGAAGTGAACACGATCGGCTCCAAGGCGAACGATGTGACCATCTCCATGCAGGTGGTTGCCATGAAGGGCGCCTTGGAGAAGATACGGGAGCAAGTTCAGAATATCGAATAGATCGGCTCCACCGAGAGGAACCGTGTCTTTTAAACTGGTCAACATTGGGTTTGGAAATGTGGTTCCTGCATCCCGGATCGTCGCCGTGGTTGCATCCACTTCCTCTCCAATGAGACGTCTGAAGGAAGAGGCCAGGAAGGGGGGAAAGCTGGTGGATGCCTCCCAAGGGAGAAAAACACGCACCGTGATCATTACCGACAGCGGTCATGTGATTCTCTCCGCCATCCAGCCGGAAACCATTGCGCAACGCTTCGCTTCGGATGAAGACGGGATCGGGGGCGCCTCCCCCGCCGAGGAGACGAAGCGAAGAAAGCGACGCGAGTTATCATGAGGCAATAATGGATAGAAAAGGAATTATTTTTATTGTATCGGCCCCCTCCGGCGCAGGAAAGACCTCCCTTTGCAGGGAGGTGGCGAAATTGGTTCCGAATCTCCAGTATTCGATCTCCTACACGACGCGATCCCCGCGGCCGGGAGAGACGCACGGGAAAGATTATTTCTTCGTCGATGAGGCGACCTTCCGAAACATGATCGATCGGAATGATTTCATCGAATGGGCGGAGGTGCACGGAAATCTTTACGGAACCTCGCGCGAGCTTCTGATGGATTGGGTCAATCGGGGAATCGACGTCATCCTCGATATCGATTCCCAGGGGGCCATGACGATCAAAAAGAAGTATAATGATGGTGTCTACATTTATATTCTTCCTCCTTCCTTCGAAGTGCTCCGGCAGCGTTTGGTCGATCGAAAATCGGACTCCTCGGAAGAGATTTCACGCCGGCTTCAAAAAGCGCGGGAGGAGATCTGGAATTATCGGCAGTACTATTACTTGATCGTGAATTCGGAGTTTCACAAGGCATTAAAGGAGCTCGAAGCGGTCATGATCGCGGAGCGGATTAAAATGAAGCAGATGAACCTCTCCTGGATCGAGGAGACCTTCATCAAGCAGTTGAGCAAAGAGATTTAAAGTAAGATCAAAGAAGGGTCGCACCTTCTTCATGTGAAAGGACAGACCATGGAAATTATTTCTTTACCGGTCGAGACAGACTACTCTAAGATCGATTCACGCTATCGATTGGTGATCATCGCGTCCCAGCGCGCACGGCAATTGATGGAGGGGGCCCGGCCGATCCTTCAGACGCGGCATAACAAGGCGAGCACGATCGCGCTGGAAGAGGTGCTCGGAGATGAATTGGAGGTCCTCTACGGCAAAGAAGCGAAGCAGGCGCAGCGCGAAGCCAAACGACTCCGCGAAGAGATGAAAACGCGACAGCTGCTGAGCGAGCGGGAAGAGGAATTGGCCACCGAGATTCGAAAAGACCTCAGCGTTTACTTGGAAGAATCGGCGAAGCGGCAGGAGCCGCCGCCGGCTCCGGAGGTGACCAAAGAGGAGTAATCGTTCTCCTCGAAAGTGCTTTTTCCCTCCGGGTGAGCGTTCCTCCACGGATTTGATGGGATGGCGGCCATGCTTTCAGGAAAAAAAATTCTTCTCGGAATTACGGGAAGCATCGCCGCCTACAAGTCGCTCCAGATTCTCCGTGATTTGAAATCGATGGGGGCCGACGTACAGGTGGTGACGACCGCGGCCGCCCGCCGATTTGTTCCTCCCTTGACCCTCCAGGTTTTTTCGGGACGCCCCGTCTTCACGGACCTTTTTGATCCCCATGAAGAGGTGATCCATCTGACGTTGGCCGACGAGGCCGATCTGATCCTCATCGCCCCTGCGACCGCTCACTTCATCGCTAAAATGGCGACGGGGCTGGCCGATGATCTTCTGGGGAATCTCCTTCTGGCGGCTTCCGCTCCAATCCTCATTGCGCCGGCGATGGATATCGGGATGTGGAATCACCCTTCCGTGACGGAGAATGTCGCCCTTCTTCAGAAGCGGGGCGTCCAAATCATCGAGCCGGAAGTCGGTCCCCTCGCCTCGGGCAAGGAGGGAAAGGGGAGACTCGCGAATGAGAAGACGATCGTTGAGAAAGTGGTCTCCCTCCTCGCATCGGAATCGAAATTGGCGGGCGAGGTGGTTCTTGTGACGGCGGGTCCGACCCAAGAGCCGATCGACCCGGTCCGTTTTATCTCCAACCGATCTTCCGGAAAGATGGGTTATGCTTTGGCGCGCGTCGCCCGCGAATGGGGCGCGCGGGTGATCCTGATCAGCGGACCGACTTCGTTGCCGACCCCTCCGGGGGTGGAGCGGATCGATGTTCGGACCGCCGAAGAAATGAAGAAGGAAGTCGAAGCCCGTTATAGCGAAGCGACCCTTGTTTTGATGGCGGCCGCCGTCGGCGATTATAGGCCTGAAGCGGTCTCCTCCCAAAAGATAAAGAAAGGGAATGCCGCCCGATCGATCCGATTGCAGGAGACCGAAGATATCCTTGCGGGATTACGATCCCGGAAAGGGAAGAAGGTCATCGTCGGTTTTGCCGCGGAGACCGAAGCGTTGCTGGAAAACGCTCGGAAGAAGCTATCCGGTAAAGGCTTGGATTTGATTGTGGCAAACGATGTCACCCAAGAAGGAGCCGGGTTCGATGTCGACACCAATATTGCGCAACTCATTGATTCGAAAGGTCGCATTGTACCTCTTCCTAAAATGCTCAAAGAAGATCTGGCCCGGTATATCCTGAATGAGGCGGTCGGAATCAAAAAGGGCGTTTCTTGACTTTTTACCCTGATTTGTTATGATCTTCAAAATTGTCCCATTGTGATGAATCATGGCCGATAAAACAGTCTCTCCTGAAATAGTGAAGCTGATGGATAAGATGACGCAGAATCCCGCATCGCGTCTTTTTGTCCCCTTGGCGGAGGAGTACCTCAAGTGCGATATGGTGGAGGAGGCGATTATCGTCCTGGCGGAAGGGATCAAGAATCACCCCAATTATGTCGCCGCACGGGTGATGCTCGGTAAAATCTACTTACAAAAAAATCAGATTCCGGAGGCGCAAAACGAGTTCGAGCAGGTGATCGGAGCGAATCCGGAAAACATCCTTGCACACAAGAAGCTCGCCGTCATTTATCAGGGACAGGGACAATCCCAAAGAGCATTGGAGGCTTGTCAGAAGGTATTGGCGATTGATCCTTCCGATAAAGAGGCGAAGGGATTGGTGGGCGTCCTAGAAAAGCAGGTGGCTTCCGAGGGCGCCTCGGAAAAGGGAATGGAGTTGTCGAACCCGCCGGTCGCGGCGGAGATCCCGGTTGCGACGGAGACGGACAAGGTCGAATCCGCTTCGAGCCCGATTCTTCCTCCTGAGCCGGCTCTCCATTCTGATCCGGCCGCGCTGATCGAAGAAGCGCCGATCGAGGTTCCTCTTCAAATGGAACCGGCGCCGGTAGAATCGTTTCCCCCCGTCGAAGAGAATTTAAACGATCCTTTCAAAGCGCCGGCGGAGCCGGTCGCTCCCTCCATTCCGGAAGAGTTTCCCGCCGCCGTAATCGACAAGGCGCCGGAAAGCGCACCCGCCGCAACGGTCGCTCCGGATCCGATCGGCACGGAGGGGAGTTCCGCTTTTGAAGAGGATTCCTGGGAAGGGGACAAGACGGTCGTGGCCGGCTTCGAGATCCCTTCGCCGCCGAACGAGCCGCTTCCTTCCGCGAGTATGCCGCCTTCATCGGATGCCAAGGAAGAGCCCCTTCTTTCAACGACACTCGCCTCGCTCTATATGAGCCAAGGACATTATAAAGAAGCGGCCGAGATGTATGAAAAGCTGCTTGAACGAGATCCTTCCGATGAAGAGAGCCGGCAAGGTCTTGAGAAGGCGCTCCGGCGTCTTGCGCCGGAAAATAAGGCGGAGAGCGCCTCGAACACTTCAAACCCGGACGATTCAAAGAATAAGAAAACGCGGCGTCTTCAATCTTGGCTCGACTCCATCCGGAAAAAAGAATGAACTTTAAAGAAAGTCTGAAAAAACTCTCCGAGAAAATCGATGATTTGATGGGGGTCGCCATCGCCGCGTCGGACGGCATCATCGTGGAAGAATATCGGGCCGACCCAACGCTCGATCTTAATTCAATCGTCGCCGAATTCGGAGCGCTCTGGCGGACGGTGGATAAAACGAGTCAATCCGTTGAGCTCGGCTCCAGTCAAGAGATCACCATCGTCACCGAGCGGGCCGTTGTTCTCGTCAAAAAAATCAATCCGGAGTATTTCCTGCTCCTGGCCGTTGCTTCGGAAAAGAATTTTGGAAAAGGACGATTTCTGCTGAGGATGGAAGCCGCCACCTTGGTGGAGGAGTTGTCGTAGTGGCGCGCATTCTTGTCCTGCACGGTCCGAACCTGAATCTGCTCGGGATCCGGGAGCCGGATCATTACGGGACGCTCCGACTCTCCGAGATCGATCGACAGATCACCGACCTCGCTCACAAAGAGGGGGTAACGGTGGAGATTTTTCAATCCAACTCAGAAGGGGCGCTCGTCGATCGAATTCAACAAGCATTAGGCCGGTTCGATGCCCTTGTCATTAATCCGGCGGCCTACACGCATACCAGCATTGCGATTCGGGATGCCATCCTTTCCGTCGGAATTCCAACCGTCGAAGTTCACCTCTCGAATATTCACTCAAGGGAGGCTTTTCGCAAAACGTCTTTGATCTCCGATGTCGTCGTCGGCCAGGTAACCGGTTTCGGTCCTCAGAGTTATCTTCTCGGTTTGCTCGGAGCGATTGAATTTCTTCGAAATTCTATTCCTATTCGAAAAGGCAAAAAGAAAGGGGAAGGGAAGTGATTTCAACGACTGATTTTAAGAACGGCGGCAAGCTCCAATTGGACGGGGACCCCTATATTATCGTCGAGTTTCAGCATGTGAAGCCGGGAAAGGGAGGGGCCTTTGTCCGGACCAAGTTAAAGAATCTGAAAACCGGCAACCTTCTTGAGAGGACGTTCCGATCGGGGGAAAAATTTGATGAGCCCGATCTCCTTGAACGGGAGATGCAATTCTTGTATGCTCAAGGTCCGGAATATCATTTCATGGACGCCAATACCTATGAGCAGCTTTTCCTCACGGAGGAGCAGCTTGGCTCAACGAAGGATTTTCTCAAAGAGAACATGGTGGTGAAGATCCTCTTTTTTCAAGGGAAGCCGTTGGGTGTCGACCTCCCCCTCTTCGTCGAACTGAAGGTGGTCGAAACCGCGCCGGGTATTCGGGGCGATACGGCGACCGGCGGAACCAAGCTCGCAAAACTCGAA
Organism: Candidatus Manganitrophaceae bacterium; assembly: GCA_004297235.1. Classification (GTDB taxonomy): domain Bacteria; phylum Nitrospirota; class Nitrospiria; order SBBL01; family Manganitrophaceae; genus Manganitrophus. The sequence continues at coordinate 10,074 of SCUR01000353.1, forward strand.
ACAGGGGGAACGGTGAAAGTGCCCCTCTACCTCGAAGAGGGGACCGTGATTAAGGTGGATACACGAACGGGAACATACGTTGAGCGTGTGAAATAGCAGGCCCTGTCCTTTCTTCTCCCGGCTGCTGACGCAGAGCCCTCCATTAGCAGAGAGCAATCATGGATTTGAACGAGATCAAAAAATTGGCCGACTTGATGTCCGAGATGGCGTTGACCGAAATCGAATTGGAAGAGGACGGCAAAAGGATCCGACTTCGAAAAGAGATCGTCTTTGCATCCAAAGAGAGAGGTTTGGCACCCGTCGCTTCATCCCAAGTGCTGCAGGAAGCGGTCACGGCGATTGAAACAAAAGGAGAAGAGGGGCGTTATGCACTCGTCCGCTCTCCGATTGTCGGGACCTTCTATAAAGCCGCTTCGCCCGATGCCGATCCGTATGTGGAGATCGGGGATGTTGTGAAGAAAGGGCAAATCTTGTGCATTGTAGAAGCGATGAAGTTGATGAATGAAATTGAGTCGGACGTGGACGGTAAAATCGCGGAGATTTGCGTGGAGGATGGAACGGCCGTTGAATATGGGAAGCCTCTTTTCCGAATCGAGCCGGTTTAAATTCCAGTCAGGTAGAATCGGCCCGCTCTGTCCAAAAGTATCTCATCCTTGAAAAATAACGAGTGATCACGTGATTTTCGTGTTCCGTCTATGAGTTTATTCCATGATGTCCTGATCATGAGTCAAAGGTGATGTTTAAAAAAGTCCTGATTGCCAACCGCGGGGAGATCGCCCTCCGAATTATCCGTGCCTGTCGCGAGCTGGGGATTCAAACCGTGGCGATTCATTCCGAAGCCGATGCCGCCTCTCTGCACGTCCGTTTCGCCGATGAGAGCGTTTGTGTCGGTCCGCCCGACGCCACCCTTTCTTACCGGAACATTCCGAACATCCTCAGCGCGGCCGAGATTACCGGCGCTGAGGCCATCCATCCGGGGTACGGATTTCTCGCCGAGAACAGCCATTTTGCCGAAGTGTGTGAATCGGCCGGAATCAAATTCATCGGCCCTTTTCCTGAATGCATCAGTTTGATGGGGGACAAAGCAAAAGCGCGTGAGACGATGATCAGAAAAGGGATTCCGGTCATCCCCGGCAGCGAAGGAAAAGTGGCGACTGAAAAGGAAGCGATCGAGACGGCAAAAAAGATCGGTTACCCCATCATCATCAAGGCCGTGGCCGGAGGGGGCGGACGGGGCATGCGGGTTGTCCATCGCCAAGAAGAGCTGGCGAAATCATTGCAAACGGCCCAGATGGAGGCCAAGACCGCTTTCGGCGATGACGGGGTATATATTGAAAAGTATTTCATGGATCCGCGCCATATCGAGGTTCAAATTTTGGCGGATGAAAAGGGGAAAGTGATCCATCTCGGAGAGAGGGATTGCTCGATTCAACGGCGGCATCAGAAGCTGATCGAGGAGTCCCCTTCTCCCGTCGTCGATGACCGGTTGAGACGGGAACTGGGGGCCGCCGCATTGGAGGCGGTCAGCGCGTCGCATTACGTCAACGCAGGAACCGTCGAGTTCTTGCTCGATAAAGATCATAATTTTTACTTTATCGAAATGAATACCCGGATTCAGGTGGAGCACCCGATCACCGAAATGGTCAGCGGAATCGATTTGGTGAAGGAACAGATCAAGATCGCCGCGGGAAGATCCCTTGAGTTTAAGCAGAGCCAAGTGAAATTAAGGGGGCATAGTTTTGAGTGCCGGATCAATGCCGAAGATCCTGAGAAGTTTACCCCCTCTCCCGGGACGATTACTTCTTTTCACCTTCCGGGGGGGCCGGGCATTCGAGTCGATTCGGGAATCTACTTGAACGGCGTTGTGACCCCGTATTATGATTCATTGATCGCAAAATTGATCGTTCATGCCGGCACCCGTGATGAGGCGATTGCAAAGATGCGGGGCGCTCTCTCGGAGTTTGTCATCGAAGGGATTAAGAC
>SCUR01000354.1 GCA_004297235.1 Candidatus Manganitrophaceae bacterium
ATCGGCACAAATGGAACGATTACGATCACCGATGGAACCACGACCCAGACCACGACGCTGACCACTGATGAGACCAGCGGAAGCGCCACCGTCTCCACGACAACCACGTCGGGGGGAAACACCAGTTCGAGCGTAAATACCATCGTCGTTCCGACAACGGTCGAACAACAAACCGCCCTCAGCGCGGTCGGGACCGGACTGAATCAGTTTGCAGCCATCGTCAACAGCAAGGGGGCTGCCTTGGCCGACAGCGATCTGGCTGATCTTTTTGATGCCGGATACTTAAATGACGGATTTGGGGCGGATGTCGGCGCCGCTGAGCTTGCAAGCTCTCTCAGAGGGGCCACGATCAACTCATTTATCGTCGACCGGATCGTCGCGTTTGACGAGGTGAACAACATTGTCGCGATCGTCGGCAGGGTCTCGATCACATTCGATGGGACAACCGTCACCGAGAAGTTTACCGCCGATGACGGGTTCAGCTTTAAAAAACAGGCCGACGGAACGTGGCGGCTTTACGGCAATCAACGTCCCGCCAGCGCCGGCTTGCAAGTGGAGATGCGGACCGATGTCTTTCCGCCCTGCCCGCAAACAAATATAAGTTGCGGTACCGTCGGCCCAAGACAAAGTATCAATGTCGATGTCCGGGCCCCTCAGGATACGATCAGCGCCGTCAGGGTATCAGGCGGAGGAATCTTTGACAATACCGTTGTCCCGATATCAGGCCAACTCGATGTCGAAACCATCGAGAAGGCTCCCGGGACGAATATGACGGTGAACAAGAACGCCTTCTTCCTTCAGGTGGATACTCCGTTTCCTCCTGCCGGAACGGTCTTCACCATCACGGTCGATTTGGCCGCGGGAGGATCAAAGTCCTACACCGTCACTACGGGAGGGACGACGACGGAGCCGATCTCGATTTCGACTCCCACGGGCCACACCTTGGCCGATGCGACGCTGGGTCAGCCGCTCACCGTCACCTGGACCCTCCCGACGACCTTCCCGGTTCAGTCGGTCAACTTAGGGGGACACGTCTCGACCTCTACAGACCCCAACGCTGGGGAGTCTTGTCAGGTGGATGTGAACGTCGCCGCTACGGCGACGACGGGGCAGATCACCTTCCCTACAACGTGCAACGGTCAACCTTCGGTCGCGGCTACGATCAATGTCTCGGCCAATGGACCGAATGGGGAAAGAAATATGATCATCTATGAAATGCAATAAAGCTTCGCAATAGGATTAATGCAAAAAAAGCCCCGCTCGAAACACCGAGCGGGGCTTTTTATTACGAACCGAAATCTTCACCCGTTGCGACGGACCGGGCGAGGGGGAAAGGAGAGAACCGTCTCGACCAGGCCCGGCAACACCTCCGGCGCCGGCGCGATGCAGTCGGGCTGCTCGCCCGGCTGATCGCTGTAGCCCCACGCGCACCAGATCGTCGCCGCCCCGTAGGTCCGCCCCATCTGGATGTCCGCCGCGGTATCCCCGATCATGGCGGCGCGCCCCGCCGCCGGATCGAACCCGCAGCGCACCGCCGCCTCTTTCAAAAGGAGCGGATCGGGCTTTCCCACGGCACAGGTATCCCCGCCGATGACGGCCGAAAAATACTGTCCGACCTCCAGTACATCGAGCAGACGGCGTGAGATTCGCTCCGGTTTATTGGTCACGACCGCCAGAGGGCCGATTCCCGAGAGATGCTTCAGCGCCCGGGCCATGCCGGGATAAAGCCGGGTCTCCACCGCCACATTATCAAAATAGTCGGCCTCGTATCGAGATCGGACTTCGGCCAAACGCCCCTCGTCCGCCTGGAGATAATCATCGAAGCAGGCGCGGTAGAGCGACTCCATTCCTTTGTTGACCCAGGGGAGAACCGCCTCGTTCGATCGAGGCGGAAGGCCGAGCCCGGCGCGGACCCGATGGACCGCCGCCGTCATATCGCTGCGGCTGTCCTCCAAAGTGCCGTCGAGATCGAGGCAGATCATCCGGCTCATTTCGTCCCCGGACCCTTGCGCGCCAACGACTCGACGCTTCCGTGCGCATCGCC
>SCUR01000355.1 GCA_004297235.1 Candidatus Manganitrophaceae bacterium
CATTCGGAAGAGCTTGAGGATTATCTGGACCGATGGGGGGAGGCCTTGCGGACGGGGATCACTTTCGAAACCCACTGCCGTCTCAAGCGGCTCGATGGGGTGTATCGATGGCACTTGGTGCGCGCCTTGCCTGAACGAGATCGACACGGACAGCAGATGGCCTGGTTGGGGACCTGCACCGACATCGATGATCAGAAAAAGCTGGAGGGGGTGTTGAAACTAAAAACGGCCGAAGCGGAAGAGGCGACCCGGATTAAGTCGGAGTTTGTCTCCAACGTCTCTCATGAGCTGCGGACCCCGCTCAACGCCATCATCGGGTATGCTTCCCTCTTGCTCCAGGGGACCTACGGCGAGGTGAACGAACATCAGAAATCGCCGGTGGAAGGGATTCAGAGAAACGCGTCGGAGCTTCTGAATTTGATCAACAATCTTCTTGACCTCTCCAAAATGGAATCGGGCAAGATCCCGCTGGTGATCGAGCGGGTCGATCTAAGGCGCCTTCTGCCGGAGGTCTTCGATAACGTGATGGGCCTGATCAACGGAAAAAACGTGGAGATTCGATGGAAGATCGACGACGACCTCCGTCCGGTTCAGAGCGATCCGTTGAAGATCCGGCAGATTGTCTTGAATCTCCTCTCCAATGCGATCAAGTTTACCGAGGAGGGCTCGATCATGGTCGCGGCGTCGAATGTCGCGCGGGGGATTCAATTCTCGGTTCAGGATACCGGCGTGGGGATGAGGCAGGAAGACATTCCCTACATCTTCGACCCTTTCCGGCAGATCGACGGCTCGCTGACCCGAAAGGTGGGAGGAAGCGGTTTGGGGCTGACCATCGTCAAGAATGCCATTCAGATCCTCCAGGGAAAGGTGGAAGTGCGGAGCGAGCTTGGAAGGGGATCGACCTTTACGGTCTTCTTGCCCGAGACGCTGTGAGCCTCGATTCGGATTGACATCTCCTCCGGTTGAGGATAATCTAAGGCGTTATTATCCGAGGAGGTGAGGAATGGCAGATCCGACGATTGCGCAACGCATGCCTTACGTTCAGGAGGTCGAGCCGGGCACCTATTACTGGTGCCGCTGCGGGAGATCGAAAGGGCAACCGTTCTGCGACGGCTCTCACAAAGGGAGCGAATTCACCCCGCTGGAGGTGAAGATCGAGCAAAAGAAGAAAGTCGCCTGGTGCGGCTGCAAGCATACCGGAAATCAGCCCTTCTGCGACGGCACGCACTCCCGATTGAAATAATCCTTATCGCCGGGGAGAAGATCGAAAACGATCTTCTCCCTCTTTTTTGCCTCGAAAGGAGCCGGCATGAAGATGAAAGCATATTATCGATGGCTGCTTCTGACGGCCGCGGCCGGATGGCTCGGAGGAGTGTTCTCCGGCGGGTGGCTGAGCGATCCGGCCGCCTCCGCCGAGAAATTCCCCGCGCACAAAAAGACGGTGACTGCGGAGGATTTTCACCTGGTCGATAAGGAGGGGAAGCTCCGCGGCGCACTTTTCGTCTCGGCCCAGGGCGAGCCCGGTTTCGCTCTTTTCGATAAAGACGGAAAGAACCGCATCCTGCTGATGGTCCATGCGGACGGAAGCGCTCTGATCGATCTCCTCGATCAAGAGGGGAACGCCCGCGCCCGACTCGGCCTTGCGAACGACGGAAGCTCCGGATTGAAACTGGTCGGAGATCCGACGGTGGCCCTCTTCGATAAAGCGAAGAAGCCGATCTGGAACGCCCCATAGCTTCCGTCTCGGGCCGGCCGCCCCCCGCGATTGTCAACCCGGATTCCTCTTGTTATAATCATCCCATGCCATTTGATCTAAAACAATTCGAGGCGGTGTTGGGGAAGAAAAAAGTCCTCTCCGATCCCCCTTCGATCACCGCCTATTCGATCGACGCCAGCATCTACAAGGTCGTTCCGCAGGCGGTCGCCGTCATTGAATCGCGAAGCGATCTCGAAAAGGTCCTCCGCTACGCCAAGCAGCATCGCGTCCCCCTGACCGCCCGGAGCGGCGGAACCAATCTCACCGGGAATGCGGTGGGGGAGGGGATCATCCTTGAATTCTCGCACCTCAATCGGATCTTGCAGATCAACGATCAGGAGCGGTGGGCCCGCGTCCAGCCGGGAATCGTTTTCGCCGAGCTCAACAAACGGCTCGCGAAGCAGGGGTGGATGTTCGCCCCCGATCCGTCCAGCGGCGATATGTGCAAGCTCGGCGGAATGCTCGGGAACAACGCCGCGGGACCCCACACCCTCAAGTACGGCGCGACGCGCGACAACGTGTTGGAAATGGAGGTCCTTCTCGCGAACGGGAATTGGATCACCGCCAAGGAGTACCGGCTGGAGGATCCGCATTTTCAAAAACTGATGGCGGAGAATCTCTTCTTGAAAGATCTGATCGAGGTGATCCGGCGGAACAGCGACCTGATCCGATCGAAGCGGCCGCGGGTCTCAAAGAACTCCAGCGGCTACAACCTCTTCGCCTTGGTCGACGGGCTGGCGCGCGGCGTCTTTCCGCTTCACCAGCTTCTCATCGGCAGCGAAGGGACCCTCGGACTGGTGATGGAGGCGAAGATCAAGCTGGTTCCCAAGCCGGCCGAGATCGGGACGGCGCTCATCTACTTCGATCAGCTCTCCGAAGTCGGCGATGCGGTCAACGCGCTTCTTCCCCTCTCGCCGAGCGCATTGGAGATGATGGATGCCAACTCGCTCGACCTGGTGGGCCGCGGGCAGTTCGGTATCCCGAAGCAGGCGGCGGCGATGTTGCTGGCCGAATTCGACGAAGCGCCCCGGGCGAAGATGGAGGCGGTCCGCCGAGCGATGGCCCGATATCGTCTGAGCGCCCCCCTGACCGAGGCCTTCGATCCGGAAAGCCAGGCCGAGCTCTGGCGGGTCCGCAAGGCGATGTACCCGACCCTCTACCGATACGACGCCAAGAAGAAGCCGATCAACTTCGCCGATGACGTTGTGGTCGCCGCCGATCGCATTCCGGAGCTGATCGCTTACCTCGATCGGCTTTTCGCGGAGAAGGGGGTGGCGGTCGCCATCTACGGCCACATCGGGAACGGAAACGCCCATATCAACCCGCTTTTGAATGTGAACGATCCGGCCGATTTCGAGAAGATGGTCGCCTTGTCGCACGAGATCCACCGGACGGTCATCGAGCGGTTCGCCGGCTCCCTCTGCGGAGAGCACGGCGACGGGCGGGTGCGGGCCGAGTTCGTCGAAGCGCTCTTCGGCCCCGAGCTCTATACCCTTTTCAAACGGGTGAGGACCTTCTTCGATCCGGAGCATCTTCTGAATCCCGGCGTCAAGATCTCGGACACGCCGTTTACCGAAAAGATCGATTTTGAACGGCTCGCGAAGCAGTGCGCTACCTGCGGCAAATGCAACTCGGTCTGCCCGGTCTATGATGTCGTCGGGGAGGAGTCGAATGCCGCCCGGGGATGGTTTCACATCGTCACCGCCCCCGATTACTCCTATGAAAAATCGGCCCGTGTGGTGGAGGCCTGCGTCAATTGCAAATCGTGCCGGACCGTCTGCCCCGCCGGAATCGACGTCTCCGAGCTGATTCTGAAGAAACGGGAGGAGCATCCGAACCGGGTGGCGGGGGCGGCCTTCTGGCTCCAATCGAGGCGTTCGCTCTTTGAGCCGCTGCTCAAGCTCGCCGCCTGGACCCAGCCGCTCTGGGACAACCGGCTGGTCCGGTTCTTCATCGAGTATGGGACGTTGCCGGCGCTGAAGGGGCTCTCGCCGACGGCGCGGATTCCGGCCGACATGGCGCTCCCGAAGCTGGCGAAGCACCATCTGCGGGATCGCTACGCCGCGCTCGTCGAGTCGGCCAGCCCGATTGCCTACTTCCACGGCTGCGCGGCGAACTATTTCGACGACGGGGTCGGGGATGCGGTGATCGAAGTGCTGAAGAAGAACGGAATCGAAACGGCGCTTCCCCCGCAACGTTGCTCCGGAACGCCGATTCAGACCTACGGGTGGATCGACCGGGTCCGGGAGAACGCCCGGTTCAACATCGCCTCGCTCGAACGGTTCGACAAAGTGATCACCGGCTGCGCCTCCTGCACCTTCATGTTGAAAGACTATGCCGGTCTCCTTCCGCTCGAAGAGCAGGAAGGGGCCCGGCGCCTCGCGGCCAAGGTGGTCCACATCTCGGAGTTTCTCGCGAGTCTGCCTGATGTGGGGGGCCGTGCGGATGAAAAAAATGAAGGGTCCGCCGATGCCCCCGCCGGCCGAGCCGGAGGCTCGCTTCAACGGAAAAAGCGGGTGACATATCATTCTTCCTGCCACCTCCGGGCGGCCGGGGTGAGCAAACCGCCGCGGGATCTTCTCCGCCGTCGTCCCGATCTTGAATTCGTCGAAATGGCCGACGCCGACCGCTGCGCCGGAGGGGCCGGCACCTTCTGCGTGAAGAACCCGAAACAGTCGGCGGCGATCTTCGAGCGGAAGCGCCGCGGCATCGAGGAGAGCGGGGCGGAGGTCGTCGCCACCTCCTGTCCGGCCTGCATGATCCAGCTTCGGAGCGGCTTGAAGGGGAAAGTCGAGGTCAAGCACATCGCGCAGCTGATGAATGAAGAGGAGGGAGGAAGTCCGGATGAGTGATCTGAAGCCGCCCCCCCGCCCCCATCACGTTCTGATCTACGATGCCGAGTGCCGGCTCTGCGTCGCCTCGAAGAAGTGGGTCGCGCGATGGGACCGGCGCCGCCGGATCGCCTTCCTTCCGTTCCAGACGGCCGAGGCGAAGGAGCGGGTTCCCGATTTGGCCGGAATGGCCTGCATGGACGCGATGCGCTTTATCGATGCGGAAGGAAAGGTCACCTCCGGCGTGGAGGCCTTCAGAAAGATGCTTCCCCTTCTTCCCTTCGGACGATTCTTCTCACTGCTTTTTTACCTGCCCGGGGTTCCGCGGCTGGCGGCCAAGATCTATCATCATGTCGCCGAGAACCGTTACCGCTGGTTCGGCCGGGCGCATTGATCGATCGCTCATCCGTCGGAATTGTCCCATCAATATGGGCCGTTCCGCCCGTCGGCCCTTCGCGATTTGACGTCCCCCCCTTCTTGCGATATCGTTT
>SCUR01000356.1 GCA_004297235.1 Candidatus Manganitrophaceae bacterium
GTCTTCGCCGTCCTGATGTTCGACAAGCTCCAGATCGACGATCCGGTCGGCGCCTTGGCGGTCCATCTCTGCTGCGGCGTCTTCGGGACCTTGGCGGTCGGACTCTTCGCGGAAGATAAGATCATGCCGAACACCACCGGCAACGGTCTCCTCTTCGGCGGAGGGGCAAAGCTCTTGATCAGCCAGCTGACCGGGATCGTGGCGGTGGCGGCCTTCACCTTTATCGCTTCTTACGTCGTCTGGTTGGCGGTGAAAGCGACCATGGGTGTTCGTGTGACCGAGCATGAGGAAATGGAAGGGCTCGATATCGGCGAACATGGCAACGTAGCGTATCCTGATTTCGCGGTCAGCATGATCTCCACCAGCGGCGCGATGAACGTCGGATATGCTGCGCCGAAACCGATGGCCTCGGAAAAAACCACCGAGAAAGTCATGCGATAGGGAGGGAGAGATGAAAAAGATAGAAGCGGTGATCAAACCGTTTAAACTGGAAGAAGTCAAAAAAGCCCTCTCGGACATCGGGATCTATGGGATGACGATCACGGAGGTGAAGGGATTCGGCCGCCAGAAGGGTCACAAAGAGCAGTATCGCGGGGCCGAATACACGATCGAATTCGTTCCGAAGATCAAGCTGGAGATCGCCCTCTCCGACGACGAGGAGGAGAAGGTGGTCGCTACGATCATGGCCGCCGCCAAAACCGGCAGCATCGGGGATGGAAAGATCTTTGTCACCCCGCTCTCGGATGCGGTGCGGATTCGGACCGGGGAATCGGGCGAGGCGGCCTTATAGCCGTTGGGGCTGATCACTCTGTAGGGGTTCAGCGTTGCTGAACCCCTACGTCCGTTTTGAAATGGATGAGGGAATGCGATGATTCTGCGCCTTTTTCTGATGATGTTGATCGCGCTTCTCCCGCAGCCGGCCTTCGCGGCCGGCGCGGAATCGATCGCGGGGTCTTCTCTCTGGATGGCCGCGCCCTTCGCCCTCCTGCTCGGGGCGATTGCACTCGGACCGATGGTGGGACACGGGTGGTGGGGGCGGAATTATCCCCTCCTCTGTTTCGGCCTCTCCGCCCTCGTGATCGCCTTCTACCTCGGAAGGCCGGAAGGTCCTCACGCGCTCCTGGAGGCCGGGGCCGATTACGTCTCCTTCATTTTATTGATCGGCTCTCTTTTCATCGTCAGCAGCGGGATTTGGATTCAGATCAACCGGCCCGGCACGCCGATGCTCAACACGGCGCTGCTTCTCTGCGGCGCGATCCTCTCCAATTTCCTCGGCACCACCGGCGCCTCGATGCTCCTGATCCGCCCCTATCTTTCGATCAACCGGGACCGCCTCCGCGGATATCACTTGGCTTTCTTTATCTTCATCGTCAGCAACATCGGCGGGCTCCTGACCCCGATCGGCGATCCTCCTCTCTTCCTCGGATACCTCAAGGGAATCCCTTTTTTCTGGGTCTTCCGGCAGGTTTGGCCGATCTGGCTTCTGGCGCTCGGCTTTCTCTTGACCCTCTTTTTCT
>SCUR01000357.1 GCA_004297235.1 Candidatus Manganitrophaceae bacterium
CCGATGAGGTCATTAACCTAAACCGCCAATTGGTCAAAACAACGGAGGACCGGTTTGACGTCGGGGAGGCGCCGGGGTTGGATGTCAGCATCGCCCAGGTGGAACTGAACCGAACGATCAATGAGAGGACGGGCCTGGAACGGGAAATGGCTGTGCTCCGGGCCCGCTTGAATCGCCTGATGGGGAGGCCTCCTCAGGACAATCTTAAACTGGTCGGCAGCATTGCCTTTCACCCGATCTCCCCGGATTTAGAGGCGCTTCTGCAACTCGCCCGGGAAAATAGGCCCGATTTAATCTCCCTCCAAACCCGGCTCAAACAGGCCGACATTGAAACAACCCTCCAAAAGCGACAGCGGATGACAAACCTTCGGCTCTCTACATTTGTAGAGAAGAGCCGCGGAACGATTGGTGATGCGGCCGGAGCGACCCTTTCAGATCAGGATACGCTGATCGGAATCGGACTCTCTTTCTCCCTCCCTATCTTAAACCAGAGAAAGGGGGAGATCATCGAGGCGAGGGGGATCGCGCATCGGACCGAGCAGGAGAAGGAGGCGCTGGTCCTGCAGGTCGAAGAGGAGGTTCGTCAGGCCTTTTCCAGACTCAGCCTGACCCAAAAAGTTCTTACCCTCTTTGAGACAGGGATCTTGAATCAGAGCCGGGAGAATCTCGATCTGATCCGAGCCGCCTATGAGGTCGGAGAGGTCGGGATCACGACGGTGATCCAGGAGCAGGAGCGTTTTATCCGGACCAATATTTCCTATTTCGACTCCCTTTTTGACTTCCATGTCGCCTTCATCGATCTGGAACAGTCGGTCGGGAAGCGAATCATGGAAGGGATGATGTAAAGGAGAATTCGATGATGATAAAAAAAATTAAAAAAACGCTCTCTTTGGGGCTCCTCCTGTTGTTTCTTCTCGCGCTTTTTTTAGGGGGGCGCTCCTTTTTGAGAGGTAGTGAGACAGTGCCGGGAAAAAGCGACGAGGCGGCTTCCGAAGAGACGCCCTCGGGCGGCACGATGGAGGAGGGAATTCATCTCTCTGCGGAAGCGGCCCAAAACATTGGGCTTCAGATCGAAGAAGTGGCGGTCCGCGCCATCGAAGAGCTGATGACATTTACAGGTGGAATTTCTCCTGAGCCGGATCAGGAGGTCTTTGTGACCTCCCGAATACCCGGAAAGGTCGAGCGGGTTTATGTGAACCTGGGCGAGCCGGTCAAGCAGGGGCAGCTTTTAGCCGAGATTCGAAGCCTCGATTTTGAAAATCTACAAGTGGAGTTTTTTCGGGAACTGACCAACGAGGAGCTTCTCCACATTGATCGGGAGCGGATCAGAAATCTGGTGGAGAAGAAGATCGCGGCATCAAAAGAGCTTGCAAAGGTGGAGTCCGACCATAAGAAGGTTGAAGGTGAAATTAATGGGCTTAAGAATAAGCTTCTCCTTTTAGGTCTCAAAGAGGAGGAAGTCGAAAGACTCGTTCAGACGAAACAATTTATTCCGGTCCTTCCCGTCGTGGCGCCGATCTCGGGTCAGGTGGTCGAGCGGGCCGCCACGGTCGGCGGCACGGTCGATCCTCAGGACAAGATGTTCCATATCATCAACCTCTCCAGGGTGTTGGTGGAGGGGGATATTCCAGAGGACCGGGGGGGAATGATCCGAAAAGGCCAGGAGGTCCGCGTCCGCGTCTCGACCTATCCGGATGACGCCTTTACCGGCCGGGTCAATTATATTTCCGATGTGGTCGATCCTCAAAAGCGGACGATTCATCTCTGGAGTGCGGTGCCCAACCCGGACCGGAAATTAAAACCGGGGATGTTTGCCAGAGTGTCGGTGATTACCGAAAAGAAAAACGAGGCCGTCGCCGTTCCGATTCGGGCGATTTTGGAAGAAGGGGCGGAGCGCTTTGTCTTTGTTCAAAACGGAGAGGAATTCATCCGGCAAACGGTGGTCTTGGGGGTCCGCGATGACCGGTATGTTGAGGTGAAAGAGGGGTTGATGCCGGGGGACCAGGTGGTGACCCGTGGAAATCAGCAATTGATGCTGGCCCAGATGTCGGGCGGCTCTACGGGCGGCGGGGATGGGCATACCCACTAAAAGAGGAGGGGACGATGTTTAACAAAATGATCCATTTTTCGCTTCAAAACCGGTTGCTGGTGGTGGCCGGAGTCGCCCTCCTTTTTGTCTATGGCGCCTTTGTTATCATCCGCCTTCCGGTCGATGTCCTTCCCGACATGAACCGGCCGACCGTCACGGTCCTGGTGGAGACCGGGGGATTAGCTCCTGAAGAGGTCGAAACGCTGGTGACTTTTCCGATTGAGACGACTTTAAACGGCGCTCCGGGTGTGACGCGGGTTCGCTCCTCGTCGGCGGTCGGCTTTGCGGTTATTTGGGTCGAGTTTGATTGGGGCACCGATATTTACATCAATCGCCAGATCGTCAACGAGCGGCTTCAGATCGCCGCCGGACGGCTTCCCGAAGGGGTGGGGACGGTCATGGGACCGATCTCTTCCATCATGGGAGAGATCCTCCTGATCGGGATGCGAAGTGAAACAGGAGAAACCCCTCCCATGGAGGTCCGGACTCTGGCCGACTGGGTGGTCCGGCAGCGCCTGCTGACGATCTCCGGTGTGGCGCAAGTGATCCCGATCGGCGGAGAGGTAAAGCAGTATCAGGTCTTGGTCTCTCCTCCGCGCCTGGCCCGTCTGGGGATCTCTCTCTCGGAGGTGGAGCAGGCGGTGAAAGAGGCCCAGAAGAATACCACCGGCGGTTTCCTAGAAAACCCGAACAAAGAGTTTCTGATCCGAAATTTAGGCCGGACTTCGGAGCTTTCCGAGATCGCCAATACGGTGATCACCAATCGCGACCATGTTCCCATTTTAATTCGGGATGTCGCCCAGGTCCAATTCGGTCCCAGAATCAAACGAGGCGATGCCTCGATCAACGGAAGTCCGGCGGTGATCCTCTCGGTCCAGAAACAGCCGGGAGCCAATACACTCGCCCTCACCCGGGAGATAGAAAAAGCCTTGGCAGAGATTCAGGGGACGCTGCCCACTGACGTGAAGTTGCTCCCTCTTTTCAAACAGGCCAATTTCATCGAGGCAGCCGTCGCCAATGTGGAGGAGGCACTGCGGGACGGCGCCATCATGGTGGCCATTATCCTCTTTCTCTTCCTGCTCAATTTCAGGACCACATTCATTACCCTGACAGCCATTCCTCTCTCGTTCATCATCACGGCGATTGTGTTTAAATATTTTGGCATTACGATCAATACTATGACTCTAGGTGGCCTCGCCGTGGCAATCGGCGAATTGACCGATGATGCTATCGTCGACGTGGAAAATGTCTTCCGGCGACTGAAAGAGAATCGTCACAAAGCCGATCCCGAAAATTTTTTAAAGGTGATCTATCAGGCTTCTCTCGAAATCAGAAGCTCTATTGTCTATGCCACCATTTTAGTCATTCTGGTCTTTATTCCCCTGTTCGCTCTCAGCGGGATTGAAGGCCGCCTCTTTGCCCCGTTCGGGATCGCCTACATTACCTCTATCACCGCCTCTCTTTTTGTCTCCTTGACGGTGACCCCGGCCCTTTGCTCCTATCTTTTGCCGAAGTCAAAAGCGATGGAAAAAGAGGAATATGGAAGCAGGCTGGTGCAATTCCTAAAAAACCAGGACCGGAAGCTCCTTCATTTCACCCTTCGGCATGCTTACCTCGTGATGGCCGGGGCGGGGATCCTTTTTCTCTCGGCCGTCGCTATTGTCCCTTTTCTGGGACGGGAGTTTCTGCCGGAATTTAATGAAGGGACCGCGACGATCAGCCTCTTGACCGTTCCCGGAACCTCTCTGGAAGAGTCGAACCGGATCG
>SCUR01000358.1 GCA_004297235.1 Candidatus Manganitrophaceae bacterium
CCGCGATTCCATACTTCCGGCAGGCAAGGTCAAAAAGGCGCCTGATCTGGTCTGAAAATATCCCCTCTCCCTCCATTCGCGTGCCGAACCGGGGATCGTTCAATTTCCCTCCTCGGAGCGACCGAATTCGATTTAGGACTTTTCCCTTTTGATCCGGAAAATGTTTCTCCAACCACTCTTTAAAAAGATCGGCGACCCCGTACGGAAGCCGGAGAGGGACCATGCCGGCGAAAGCGGCTCCCGCTGCGACCGCCGATTGTAGGATCTTCGGGATCTCATGGTCGGTCAAGCCGGGGATCACCGGCGCGATCAAAACCCCCGTCGGGATACCGGCTTTTGCCAAGGCCGAGACCGCTTCGAGTCTCTTCTCCGGCGGGGAGGTCCTCGGCTCCAGAACGCCGCATACATCGTCGTTCAGCGTCGTGATCGAAAGAAAAACGGCGGCCGACTGAAAGCGCGCCAACGCGGAGAGTAGGTCGATGTCCCTAATGATGCGCCGGTTCTTGGTGATCATGACGACCGGATTGCGAAACTCCAGAAGCACCTCAAGACATTTGCGGGTCAGCTGCAGCTTTCCTTCGATCGGCTGATAAGGATCGGTCACCCCGCTCATCGCCAACGCCTGCGGCTTCCAGCCCGGGCTTTGAAGCTCTTTGCGCAGCAGCTGGGGGGCATCTTCTTTGACCATGATCTTTGTCTCGAAATCGAGTCCGGCCGAATAACCGAGATATTCATGCGTCGGCCGCGCATAACAATAGATGCATCCATGCTCGCAGCCGCGGTAGGGATTAACGCTGGCCTCGAAGCCGACATCCGGGCTGTTGTTGTATGCGATGATCGTTCGAGAATGATCCTGTAGAAATTGAGTGACCGGCAAATTTAAATCGGTCTCTTCCTCTTGAGATCGATGTGTCTTCTCGAACCGATTGTGGGGGTTTGACGCGCTTCCGCGGCCCTTGATCATCGGGACATTTCCCTTTGCAAACGCACACTGGATGATAGATCCAGCCTACCTTTCTTTTTGCAAAGATGTCAATCATTATTCGACTGAACTGCAACGAAAATGGCTTTGTCCGTTTCTCTCGGGAAGGAACCTTAATCTTATTTTGAAGAAATCTCGGATCTTGGTCCGATCGTATGCGGACCGTTCTTAATGAGTGTTTCTCTTGAGTGGAAGGAGTCAGGCAAGGACGGCCAGGCCGGAGCGCATGTCAAGCCGCAACCGGCTTGACATGCCTTCCTCTGCCCCGGAGGGGTTGGGCCGGACGGTGCGCTCTATTGTGGGCAATCACCGGATCGAGTATCTCCCCGCAGGTGAGGCACCGATAGCCGAAAAAGTGCATCCTTCCTGTATCGTCATTTAAATCTTGGAATCGTTCCTCGATCATGACGCTTTTGCATCGTGGACAGTCCATGTCGTTTCCTCCTTATCAGTATGCAATCATGTGACCCGTTTGGACCTCGGGCCCTGCATTAGTAATTCCAGACTCTTCAGGCAAGAACGATACACTTCGCCCGATTTCTTGGTCTTGGCCAAGAGGGTGCTTCCCTCGAGGACGGCAACGATCAAATGAGCCATCTCCTTGGGATTCAGCGTTTTTTCCACCGCGCCCTCTTTTTGCGCCTGCTTGAGAAGAAGAATGATCTCGCGGGTCCAGGCGTCAAAGATCGCGTCGAGCTTTCGTCGGAAACCGTCGTGATGATCGGCGAGCTCCAGCGCCAAGTTCCCGCAAGGACAACCTCCTTGATATTTGGAGGCCCTCATTCGTCCCTCTTGCTTTCGAAAAAGATCAAAGAGCCGGTTTAACGGTTTTCCCTCTTGATTCAAGGCCTCCTGAAGCCGCGGGGTCGTGCTTTCGGCGTAGGCGTCAATGACGGCGTGCCCGAGCGCTTCCTTGCTTTTGAAGTGAAAGTAGAAATTTCCCTTCTTGACCCGGGCCGCTTCGAGAATGTCGTCGATGCTGGTTCCGTTGTACCCTTTTAAATAAAACAGGTCACAGGCTGTTTCAAGGATCTTCCGCTTTGTGATGTCGCCTTTCAGGCCCATTAGAACCGACTGGTTGGTTTATTTTTGGACTTTACCTCAAAGGCCGTACGAATGTCAAGGGGCCGGGTCTTTTATATGGAAGGCCGGGGAGAAGCGATCAGCTTTTCTGATCCGGCGGATCGCTCGTGACGGTCGATCAGGGAGGTGAAGAGGGCGAGTTTTTCCTTGAAGGGAGGGGTCTGGTCCAGGGCCTGCAACGTCATCGGGAGTCGGAAGCGCCAGTTATGCGGACCGACGGTGGCCGGAATATTGATTTGATCGGAGAGGCCGAGAACATCTTGAATCGGAAAGAGCACCAGGCCCGATCCCGAACGGAGGAGCCGCTCGAGAACGGCCTGATGCAAGCGGTTTGAGAAAGGCTCCTCCGGCGAGACCGGAAGGTCTGGATCGAGCATGGCGAGAAAAGAAGCGCGCTCCTCCAGAGAGATCTCGCTCCACCAGTTTGTCAGGGTGCTGGTGTCGTGGGTGCCGGTGGTGGCCAAAGAAATAAACGGATATTCCTTCGGATCCAGGTAAACGTGGTCTCGTTTTTCCCATCGAAGGATTTTATGGCCTGCGATTCCGAATTCCTTGAGGGTCTCGCGGACAAAATCAGGGATGACGCCGAGGTCTTCCGCCACCGGAATGCACGATTCGGCCTCTTCGATAATGGCCGTCAACAGCTGCTGGCCGCGCCGAATCTGATGGTCCTCTTCCGCCGGCTCGAAATGGGGTTTCCCTTTTTGGGGGACGACCCAGACCCGATAGAATCCAACGACATGGTCGAGTCGAATCAGATCGTAGTGCGCTCGCGCATGCCGGATGCGAAGTCGCCACCAGAGAAAGCTTTTCTCCTCCATGACGTCCCAGTTGAAGAGGGGGAGGCCCCAGTCTTGACCTTGATCGTTGAAGACATCGGGGGGAGCCCCCACCGAATCGACGGCGCTGAACGAACGGGGATGGCTCCAAACGTCGGCGCTGTCCCTGCTGACGAGGAAGGGGAGATCCCCCATGATCAGAACGTTTTTACGCTCGGCCTGCTCGCGGACCTGCTCCCATTGCTTGGCGAGGGCCCACTGAAGATATTTGAAGAAGAGGAGGCGGTTTTCCTCCTGGTCCTGAAGCTTTTTCAGCTCCGATTTCTGGCGGTCCCGAAAGGGGGCCGGCCACTCCTTCCAATAGTGCCAGCCGGTTTTTTCTTTCAGCAACCGGAAGAGGGCGTAATCATTCAACCAGTCGGAATGCCCCTCGATGAACCGTTGGAGAGAGTGTGCCCGAGGGGTGTTTTGATTCCACTCCTCCTTCAGAAAGCGATCAAACGATCGCTCCAGCAGAGGGGCCTTGAGCGCGCGGATCGCTTCGTAGCCGACATCCTTGCTGCCGCGTAATCGGCCGAGCTCCTCCTGAGTGGAGGCGGAGGAGAAAGCCCGCTGGGCGGCATCGCTCTTTTTGAAATCATCCCAGTCAAACAATGAAAGGTAAATGGGATCGAGCGCAAACCCGCTCAGCGCTTGATAAGGGCTGGTTTCCATCGGAG
>SCUR01000359.1 GCA_004297235.1 Candidatus Manganitrophaceae bacterium
GCCGGCTGCTTCGCGGGATGCTTCAATTTCCCTTCACCTTCGTCGCGATGAATTGGGCGGCGGTGGTCGGCCTGTATGCCTTTCTTCGAAATAGGAAAGATGTGTGGGTCCGCTCTTCCGATGCGGAGGCGTGGGAGGAGGTGGCGGAGCCGGCCGCCTCCCTCCCGTCGGCCCAGTCCAGTGATCCGGTGAGGAAAGCAGCTTAGATACCGTGAGGCGACAAAGAAGGGGACGTGAGGCGTGAGGGGTAAAAGATTAAATTTTTTGATCTTACCCCTCACGCCTCACGCCTAACGCCTCACGTGTTTTCAAGAGAGGAGCCCCTTGAGTTATCGCGTGGAAGAGATTTCCGATTACACTGTTTTCGTCTCCTTGGAAAAGGAGTGGAACGCCTTGTTGGCCGCTTCGCCGACGAACGCCCCTTTTCTGCGGCATGAGTGGTTCCGGGCCTGGTGGAAGGCGTTCGGCCGGGGAAGACGGCTCGCCCTCCTCGCGGTGAGATCGGCCGACGACACGCTGGTCGCGATGGCCCCCTTAATGGAGGAGCGGGGATTTCGGGTGGGAATTCCCTGTCGCATCTGGACCTCGATGAGCAACGACCATTCCTGCCGATTCGACTTTTTGATCGGTCCAGTTTCGGATGAAGCGCGCGTTCGGATCGTCGAGGCGCTGGCGGCCTACCTGGCGCAGCGGACCCCCCGCGTCCATCTCCTGGAGCTGCAGGATCTTCCCGCCGACTCGCCTTTCCTGGCGCTTCTCCTCCCCGTCGCCCGGCGGCTCGGACAGAAGACCGGTCTGCGTCCCGGGTTGGAGACGCCGATCGTTCCGATCGAGGGGACATGGCCGGCTTACTATGAATCGGTCTCGGGGCACCTTCGGCGCAACCTGCGCCGGCGGAGACGGCAGCTCGAAGAGCAGGGGAAGGTCGAGACGGTCTGCGTGACCGGAGACGCGCACTCCGGCGGGCCGGCGCGCCTGATCGATCATCTTCGCGAAGGGTTTCGAATCGAGGCGATGGCCTGGAAGGGATCGGCCGGGACCGCCATTCGCGAAAATGAGGCGTGGGCCGGCTTCTATCAAGCATGGGCCGAGACGGCGGCGGAGCGGGGCTGGCTGCGTCTTTACTTCTTAAAGCTGAACGGCCGGCCGATCGCCTTCTACTTCACCCTGGTCTATGGACAGAAGCTCTATTACCTGAAGCTCGGATATGATCCGGCCTATGCCCGGTATTCTCCGGGAATTCTTCTTCACCAGGAAATCCTAGCCGCGGCCTTCGACGAAAAGCTCGCGGAGCTCGATTTTCTGGGGCCGACGATGACCTGGAAGGAAGACTGGACCCGGAAGATGCGTCCCCATGTCTGGGTCTATCTCTTCCAAAGGGGGATCCTTCCCCAGACCGTCTATCTGATCAAATTCAAATGGTTCCCTTCTCTCAAAAAGATCGCGTGGGTGAATCGGCTTCAGCGGAGGCTCTTTGCGAAAGGGCCGCTCGGTCTCTCCCCGAAGCCCCCATCCACCTTGCCTCCTCAGCAGGACCCGCTCGAAGAGGCGAAGAAGGAGGCAGCATGAATCCGGCATCGGTGACCCAGCCAAAGTCTCGCTCCCGAGAATATTTCATTCCGGTTCTCCCGGCCCTGTCGCCCTCCTCTTTGAGGCGGCGGCAAGAGACGCTTCCGTTTCCATTCAGCCACCCCCGTTACTACGACTACTATTTCGGACGCAACGCCGTCTGGCATGGAATGAAGCAGATCGGTCTCGGAGAGGGGCGCCGCGTCCTGATCCCCTCCTACCATCACGGAGTGGAGGTGGAGGCGATCCTGCAGGCCGGCTGTCAGGTCGACTTTTATCGGGTCGATCTCCATCTGCAGATCGATCTGGAAGATCTGGAGAAGAAGATCACCCCCGAGACCGGGATGATCTACCTGATCTACTATCTCGGCTTTCCCCATCCGATCGAGGAGATCGTCCGCCTCTGCCGAACGCATGGACTTTTGCTG
This sequence comes from Candidatus Manganitrophaceae bacterium, assembly GCA_004297235.1. Classification (GTDB taxonomy): domain Bacteria; phylum Nitrospirota; class Nitrospiria; order SBBL01; family Manganitrophaceae; genus Manganitrophus. The sequence continues at coordinate 1,998 of SCUR01000359.1, forward strand.
GTCGAGGATTGCGCCCTCTCGCTCTTCAGCGAGATTGATGGAAAGCCGATGGGCTCTTTCGGCGAC
>SCUR01000360.1 GCA_004297235.1 Candidatus Manganitrophaceae bacterium
TGTTTCGATCCCCCCCTTCCCAATGCTTAAGCCTGGCGATCTGCCAGATCTGCCACCCTCGAGATGGACTTCAAGCACCGTCCTCATTTTTAGTATAGCCAATAAAGGAGACCGGTAACAAGGGGTCGGGCAGAGCCTGTCTCCGCGCGTCGGCTGAAAGGCGCGGCGCTCCGGGCGATTCGCTCTGTTGACACCCCTCCCCCCTTTTGTTATCCTACCGCAATGAAACTGACCAAAGAGCGCATCTCCTCCCTTTCAAAAATATTGGTCGAGACCCTCCTGAACGAGGGACTCATCTCCTCCTCTTCCAAAAAAGAACTCTTGATCGGCAAAATCGAGTCGGTGATCCTGGATGATCTCCAAATTGAAGATCGCCTCAATGCCGAGGTTCGGGAGATTTTAAAAAGTTATGAAAAAGAGATCGAGAAAGGAAATGTCGATTACCAGAAGATGTTCCAGATGATCAAAAAGCAGCTCATCAAGGATAGAAACCTGGTCGTCTAGACGATATGGCTTTAACCGAAGAAAAGATCAGCCATCTCTCCCACCTGATTCTTCAGGCGTTGGAGAAAGACCCCTCCGTCGAACGGAAGACGGAAAAGGAGGCGGTCCTTCGTCAAATCAAGCGAACGCTCAATTCCGAGCTGAATTTGGATCTCCAGATCGACGAGCTCGTCCGGCAAAAACTCTCTTCCTACTCGCGTAAGATCGTCGAGGGAAGTCCGGAATGGGACATTCTCTATCAGAAAACCTTTAATGAGGAAATGAAAAAAAGGAGGAAGTAATTGCACAAGCGTGCAACCGCCGTCGTTTTATTGGTTATTCTATTTTTTTCGATCGGCGCCGCCGGAGCCGCCGACGAAAAGGATGTCGTCAGTAGAAATCGAATCCTGCGAGAGCACCACAAACTGCTGCACCAGATGTTGATGGTCATGAAGGACCAAGCCGAGATCACCGAAAAGATCCTGTCGGGAAAGGCCAGCGTGTCGGAGAGAAAATCGATGAAAAAAAGGATGGCCGACATGACCGCGGAAATCGACGGGATGGTTCAGAAACATGACGGGTTGATGAAATCTTTTGAAGAGATGATCCAGAAGCGCGATGCCCCCGAGAAGCCCCCGGAGGAAACACCCTAAGATGATGAGGTGGACCCTCTTAGGTTCCGGCACGTCAACCGGCGTTCCCGCGATCGGTTGCCGATGCTCCGTCTGCCTCTCCTCTCATCCCCGAAATAAACGAACGCGCTGCTCGCTTTGGATCCAGCATCAAGATCGCTCCTTTCTTATCGATACCAGCGTCGACCTGCGGCAGCAGGCCCTTCGAGAAGGGGTCGAGCGGGTCGATGCCGTCCTCTTTACCCACGCCCATGCCGATCACATCTACGGTCTCGACGAGATCCGAAGTTATAATTTTATTCAAAAAACCGCCATCCCTTGTTACGGATCGGGTGAGACGCTGGCCGGGGTGAAACGGGCCTTCTCTTATATCTTCTCCGAGGCCCCTTCCGAGAGCGCCAAGCCGCAGATGACGGCATTCCCGATTGCCGGGCCGTTCAGCCTGTTCGGTCTGCCGGTTCAGCCGATTCCGCTGCTGCACGGCCGCATGGAGGTCCTCGGCTACCGATTTGGACCGGCCGCTTACCTGACCGATTGCAACCACATTCCGGAATCTTCCCGCGCCATGCTGCAGGGGCTCGATCTGCTGGTCGTCAGCGCGATCGGCACCCGGCCGCACGCGACCCATTTCAATCTTGACGAAGCGCTCGAAGTGATCCGTCAGCTTGCCCCCCGGCGCGCCTTTCTCACGCACCTGTCGCATCATTTCGATTACGAGAAGTTTCCGCCGTCGCTTCCGGAGTCGGTGGCCTTGGCCTATGACGGTTTGCGCATTGAGATCCCTTTATCCGGAGAGGAAACCGAGGCGGTGGCCGCCCATTTGCTCGGGCGGAGCCGCTAGGGATCTTTGGTTTTTCAGAGTGCTATGTTATACTCAGGAGCGAGGAGCATGTCCGACTCCAACAAGGGAAACGGGGCTGGGAATATCCTGATTGCACAGCTCCTATTGGGCATTCTGATCTACGTTGTCTTTGCCGTCTATCCATCCCAGCCGAAACCCGCACTGATCGCCATCTATCTCTTGCTTCTCGGAATTCTCTACTTTTCTTGGAAAGGTTTAAAAGGACTGTGGAAGTAGATTTTCGAACGATCGTCACGGGGCATCACCACGCGGCTGAGGATCAGGAGACCTATCATCCGTGCGAGCACCGCTGCGGCCTCGATTTGGGACACCCGCACAATTCAATCCAGCCGCTTGCATTCTCGTCTTTCTGGTCCGAGGAG
>SCUR01000361.1 GCA_004297235.1 Candidatus Manganitrophaceae bacterium
TCGGTAGTGGGTCAGTTTGAATTTGTCATTCCCGAATGTTTAATCGGGAATCCAGTGAATTAGGTCTAAGGGCTCTGGATTCCCGCTTTCGCGGGAATGACGGCCTAAAATAAAACCGCTTAACCCAAATTGACCCACTACCCGGATGTCGGTGGGGTCGCATCCGACCCTCTGTTTCGGATATGATGGAAGGAGTAGATCTTTCATACCGAAACTGAAGGGAAGGAGACGCTCGATGAGAGAAATACGCCGCGTCGAAACGGGACGGGACTATTCGCCGGGTCCCCCCTCGCCGAAATCGAACCTCTCTTTCGCGAGACAAACGTTCATCGCCGTCGGCATCACGGCGGCCGTGGTCCTCTCCCTGTTGCTTCTTGCGGCGGCTCCCGATGTTTTTCTCCTCGTCTTTGCCGGCATCCTCCTGGCGGTCCTGCTCCGCAGTCTCAGCGATCCGGTGAGGAGGCATACCCCTCTTTCGGAAGGGTGGTCTCTGGCGGCCGTGGTCTTCCTGTTGATCGCCCTCTTCGGCCTGATCGGTTGGTCTCTTGCTCCCGAGATCTCCAATCAGTTTGATCAGCTGATCCAGAACCTTCCCCGGATGATCCATCAATTCAATGCGCGGCTGACGCAGTATGAGTGGGGACGGCGTCTCCTCGCCCAGACTCCGAAAGCGGCCGAACAGTGGGCGCGGCCTTCCGGCCTGATCGCGGGACTGGCCGGACTCTTCTCCACCACGTTCGGGGTCCTGGGAAACATCGTGATCGTCTTCTTCATCGGACTCTACCTGGCGGTCGATCCGGCCTCCTATCGAAACGGGATCGTTCGGCTCTTTCCTTTAGACCGGCGTACACGGATCAAAGAAGTGCTCGATCAGATCGGAGAGACGCTGCGATGGTGGATGATCGCCCGGTTGATCGCCATGATCGTCATCGGCGCCCTGATCACGGCCGGGCTTTGGTTTATCGGGATTCAGCCGGCCTTGGCCTTGGGTCTCCTGGCGGGGATCTTAAACTTCGTCCCTTATATCGGCCCTCTCCTCTCGATCATTCCGGTCTTGCTGATCGCCCTCGGACAAGAGCCGACGAAGGTCGTCTATGTCGCCCTCCTCTACCTGGTGGTGCAATGGATCGACAATCATTTCGTGACGCCGGTGATAGAAAAGAAAACGGTCTCCCTTCTGCCGGTGTTCACCGTCGCCGTCCAGCTCATACTCGGCGTCCTCACCGGCGCCCTCGGCGTCATGCTCGCTTCCCCGCTGACCGCCTCTTTTCTGGTCATCGTCCGAATGCTTTACATCGAGGACATGCTTGGCGATTCGGTCCAGCAGACCGAGTGAAAAAGGATCCTCGACCTTCATCTCTAAAACAGTGATCTGGGATACACATTATCCGCCGACCCCATTTTTGTTGTCCGGTCCCCCTCTTTTTGATATATTAATCGTCTCTTCGCGACGGAGCCGACGAGAGCCAAGGGAGCAACGCCATGCAAGCGATACGGGAAGCGATCGGAAATCTTGCCGGAATCTTCTTTGGTCTTCTCGAAGTGGTCGCCGCCGCCGTGGCATTGCTGGCGGTGATTCTCCTCGCCTCCATCATCGTCCGATCGATCGCGCGGGCCGTTCTCGGCCGCGCCACGCTGGTGCTTCCCTTCCGCGGGGCCGAAAAGGTCGGCCTCTGCTTGAACGAGATCGTGGCCCAACAGCTCGGAGAAATCGAAACCGCCTGGCAGGTGTTGAGCCGGCGGGTTCGGGACGCCCAAGCTTCGGTCAAGGCCGGAAACACCGCCATGCTGGTCGATCTGGGACGAAGCGAGCCCGACACCGTCCTCGACCCGGAACAGGAAATTCTGATCCTCTCCGACCCGATGGAAGGACAGGCGATCGGATCGATCAGCTTCGGCTCGTTCAGCTTCTCCCCCGACAGCCTCTTCGCCCTCTCTTATCGAATCAGGACCCTCTTGGCACGGCGGACCATTCAAGGGGGGATCGATCAGGCCGGCGCCACCGTGCGATTCTCGACGACATTGACCACCGATCGCGGCAAGCCGACCACGATGGTGCTGGTCCGATCGATCGAGCAGCCCGATCAGCTTTTGGAGCTGGTCGACGACATGGCCTTCGAGATCGTCAAGCGCCGTTGGGGACTGGCGAGCGAGGCGAAAACCTGGCGGGGATATCGAACCTTCATCGACGGGTACACCCATCACATCCGTTATATCCGGAGCGGGAACACCGCGGAGCGCGAGGCGGCGATCGAGCGGTACCAACAATCGGTCGGCATCGAGCCCGACTACGCCCTCGCCCATTACAATCTCGGAACCCTTCTCTACAACCGGTTCACCGCGACCGACAACGACCGGGCGATTGAGCATCTTCGGAAGGCCGCCGAGACCGCCGAGGGAACCCTCAAGGCGCTTGCGCTGGGGGTCCTCTCCCGGGCCTACTGTCAACAGGTCCACCGCTACGGCCATGAGAAGATGCCTTGGATGTCGTGGGCCGAAGAGGCGAGCGCGAAGGCCGTTCAGCTCGGGCCCGATCTGGAAGAGGCCTGGCTGGCGCGCGGCTTTGCCCTTCAATTCCTTGGAAAGGCGCGCGAGGCGATTGAGGCTTATTGGCGCGTCATGGCCCTGCCGGGCGACTCCACGGAGGAGCTCCGCCTCAAGTCGTCGGCCGAGAACAACCGGGCCTACATCGCGATGACCGAGTTCAACGATCTGAAAGAGGCCGAAGTCCTCTTCAAGCACGCCCTTGCGCTGGACCCTCACAATAAATTCTCTTACGCGAATCTCGGAGAGATCTACAAGCGGCAGAAAAACCATTCCGCCGCCCTCGTTGCATTCGAGCAGGCGGTCCGTCTCGACCCCCGCTACATCAACGGGACCAATGAATTGGGAATGCTTTACATTGCAATGGCGGCCGACGCCCGCGAGGCGAGAAAGCAGAAGGAAATGGAGGAGGCGCTGAAAGCGGCCCGGCAATGGCATGAACGGGCCCTCTCCCTCGTTCCGAAAGAAGAGGAGCGGCACCGCGCCGAGCTGCGAAAGAGATTCGCGAAGACCTACCGAGGAGAAAAATTCGAGGAGGAAGCAGAAGCCGTCGAGCGGCTGCTGAAAGAAGAAACCGCGTCGACGTAAGGACGCCGGCGACTGCCCCTCCCGATCCGGCCGGATTTCCTTTCACCCTCCCTGCGAAACCGGTTGATTCATCGATTTCTCTTTCCGGACGAGAGGGCCGGGGAGAACTCTAGAAAGGGATGCGGAGCA
>SCUR01000362.1 GCA_004297235.1 Candidatus Manganitrophaceae bacterium
CTAGGCCAGGCAGGCGACCTGATTTGGTCGATAAACCGTCTATCAAAGTACGCGGGAATATCGCGTCCGCAGGCCGCACACGCGCAGCCTCTTTGCTCTTTTATTTAAAACCCAACGGAGGCTGCGCGCTTGGAGGGGTGATCCCCTTCGTTCACGCACTCCTGCGTTCCTTCTGTCCAGACGTTTTATCTACCTTACAAGGTCGACTGTTTGAAGCACAATCACAGTGCTCTTCTGTGAGTGTGCGAGTTTCGACCGTGGGGTCCAGGGCCCTCCCTGGTGTCCCTTGGGAAGCCGAAGGGGGTTGGGCAAGCAACCCCCGCGGTGGGGTTTGGGGCAATGCCCCATTCCAACGCTCTTTAGTCTTTGAACAATCTCTATAATAAATTAGGACACTACCCAATCCTCCCTTTCCTTGACTCCTCCCGAAAGATCCCGGATAATCGGTCCATGCCTTCCGGCGAGAAAACCCGAATGGAAGAACCGACCGACCTTCTCTCCCGGATACGCCGGTTCTTCCCTTTCCTCATTCTCCTCGCCTTCGGGATTGCCCTGGCCGGAATCATGATCACCTTCCTTCTTCCCTCGCAAGTGTTAAAACCCGAATCGCTCCGAGCCCAGGCGCTGGTTCAAAGCCGCTATCAAGAGATGATCGACGCGGCCCTCCAGGAGGCGCCGGCGGAGACGACCGCCTACCGGGAACGGGAAGAGTGCTGGAAGGAGGGGAAGCGTCTCTGCATCTACGGCTGGTATGCCGAGTGGGTTTCGGGGGGATATCTCCTCAGCTACACCCTGGCGACCGAGGAGGAAGATCGGCACGGCCACCTCCGCGGCTGGTGGTGGGAGGTCGATCCGCAAAAAGAGACCGTCCGACCGATCTGGCAAACCCCGGCGCTTCAGAAAAAATATCGGCTTCGCGAAACGGACGACTTCCTTCGACTGGCCGCCGGCGCGAAGGAACGGGATCGCCCGCCCCGGCCGCCGCTCATCAAGATTCCGTAGGACCTTATCGAAGTGAGGAGTGAGCCGTGAGGAGGAAGGCGTTCATTACGAATTGAAAAAGGTTCACAAAAGCTCAATCAGTCCGTTGAAAATCGTCTCCTCGATTCCCTTGCAGAAGCGCTGTGCGCTCGCCTTGGCGGCGACCCGCATCTTCAGCGATTGCATCTCGGTGAGCGCGCGGAGATCCTCGACATATCCCTCAAATGTTTCCTTGGTGATCTCCGCCGCCGCCAGCTGATTGAGATACCGCTCCAATTTCATCCCCTGCTTCTGGATGAACTGGCTGGAGTCGCCCTTCGCGTCGGTAATCAGCCGTTTCAGCTCCTCCTTTGCGAGGAGGCCGGCGGAATCTTTTAAATGATCGACAAAGACTTCCCACTGCTCAGGCATGACCGTCCGCTCACCGGTTCTCGTTCTTCAGGCGCTCCGTCGCAATCGCGATGTCAAAGGCCTCTTCCATATTCTCCCACAGGTTCTGAATGTGGGCCTCGGACCACTTCCCGTTCTTCTTCCGATCCTCGACATGCAGGGAGAACATCTGCAGGATCAGCCCGATCTGCTTCGTCGTCTCCTGGTTCTTCTCCCCCTTCCCCTTTTCATATTCATAGGCCTGCCCCATCTCCAGCCGGACCTGGCGGATCGTTCTCACATCGATCTCCTCTTCTTCGAAGGACTCGTAAAGCAGGGCCACCTTCGGCTTGAGGTCGGTGAGGTTTTTATAGGTGGTCGGGTCGTAATAATGAAGGAAGGAAGCGGCACAGCCGAACAAAAACGGGAGGAGCAACCAAAGGGGGATGCGGATGGATAAGGCCGGTCGTCTCACAGCGGGCACCTCTCGGAACACAGAGACCTCCAGGACGGAAGGGGGTCAGGATCGGATATCCAAATTGAGTCCGGCGGCGATTAAATCATGTCTTCCGGAATAAATCAACTCACGGAGCTGTACCGTCCAGTGCGGATAAATGCCTCGCTCCCGATCGGCCCCCGAATGCGCCTTTGAAAAAATAAGGTCATTGCTATAATGGAAAATAAGGTACCCTTCTTCTTCTTCCTATGATAAAATCGCGTCGTTTTGGAACCGATCCTGAGAGAATTGACAGCGTCATCCTCAATGATCCATCATAGAGACAAAATGATGAAACGAATGAAACCGATTTTAAGACTCGTTCTGGGGCTGGCGCTCTGCCTTGTCTCGTACGCCGCGGCCGCGGCGTACGAGACGGTCGACGTAGAGCATGGCGCAACCGTCACCGGCCGAGTGGTCCTCAAGGGGCCGGTTCCGGAGCCGCGCGTCTTTCCGATGGTCCTCTACGCCTTCGGAGACTTCTGCAAAAAGATCTCCGATGCGAAAGGGCATGTCGTCCTCAAAGAGTTCAATGTGGATGATGCCGGAGGGCTTCAGGACGCGGTCATCGCCGTCCAGGATGTGAGCCGGGGGAAAGGATTTCGCTCCAACGAAAACCGGCTCTTTACGGTCAACTGCATGTTCCATCCGGCGAATGTTCCGGAGGACGAGCAGTTTGAGATCGACCACGATGGGAACCTCGTCCACATCCACCCGCTCGTCAGCGTCATGCGGAACAAACATATGCTCTCCGTCCTCAACCGAGACCCGGTGATCCACGACGCGCAGTTTTATCAGAAAGAAACAGGCCAGCGGATCACCCGCTTCCCGATCCCGATCTCCAACAAAGTTCAGAAGGGATGGGTCTATCTGGATAAAGGGAAGAGGATCGCTCAGATCATCTGCGGCATGCATGAGTATATGCAGACCTGGGCCTGGATCGTCGACAATCCCTACTTCGATAAGACGACGCGCGACGGCACCTTCGCCATCGATCGGCTGCCGCCCGGAACCTACAAGATCCTCGCCTGGCACCCCCATCTGAAGCCGATCGAGAAGACGATTACGGTGCCGCCCGACGGCCATGTCGAGCTGAATTTTGAATTCGACGCCCGCGAGGTGGTCCGGCCGATCTACGAGACACAACGCGACTTCCGAATCTCCCCGGAGAGGGACCCGAACGTGAATCTCTTCGGATGTGAGGGACCGTTCTGCGTGAAACGCGACGAACATCTGCACGAAGACTAAATTCTAATGAAGGATGAGGAATCGTTCGGGAATCAAGCGCAAAAAGCTTGGGAACGTCGATTCCTCATCCTCAACTTCTAATTATTTTTCTGAATTCCCCAGGGCGATTCGGCGAGCCAACGGGTCGCTTCCGGCGCGGGAAGCGGACGGCTGATATAATACCCCTGGGCCTCATCGCAGCCGAGGACGGACAGGATCTTCCAGAGATCTTGGCTCTCCACCCCCTCCGCAATCACCTTCAGTCCCAGATTGTGCGCCAGATCGATCGTCGAGCGGACGATCATCGCATCATTCTCGTCAGACGCCATACCGATGACGAATGATTTGTCGATCTTGATCTCATCGACCGGCAATCGCTTGAGATAGGCGAGAGAGGAATAGCCGGTTCCGAAATCGTCGATCGACAGGCCGACCCCCATCCGGCTGAGACCGGTCAGCACCTCCATCGCCAGATTCGGATCGGCCATGATCGCGCTTTCGGTAATCTCCAGCATCAGACGGTCGGGAGCGACCCCCGCGCTTCGAAGACCTTCGGCCACCCGCTCCACGATTCCCGGCTCCTGAAGATTCCGCGCCGACAAGTTCACGGAAACCGCCACGTCCATTCCGGACCGACCCCAGGCCCCGCATTCCCGGAGGGCGGTTTCGAAAACCCACTGGGTCAGCGATTTGATCAACCCGGTTCGCTCGGCCGGCCCGATGAACTGATCGGGGGGAACGAAACCGTATTCGGGATGCTGCCACCGCACCAGCGCTTCAACGCCGACGACCCGGCGGGTGTTGAAGTCGATCTTCGGCTGATAATGAAGACGCAGTTGATCGTGGTCGATCGCATAGCGCAGCTCGCCGATCAACGCCAGGCGCCGGGGGCTGTGCTGGTCGTACTGCGGGTCGTAGATCGCCTCGCTGCGACCGGTTTGCTTCGCCGCATACATGGCGATGTCGGCCCTCTGGAGGAGACTGTCCGGCGTGTCCCCATGATCCGGGTAGAGCGCCACGCCGATGCTCGCTTCCACCGCGATCGGCAGATTTTCGATCACGAAGGGAGGACGCAGCGCCTCTTGGATCTTCTGGATCACCTGGTGAATGTCCTCGACTCTGGCCAGTCTGGGAAGGAGGATGGCAAACTCGTCTCCTCCCAGGCGCGCGACGATATCGGGTTCAAAGAGGACCGCCTTTAAACGCCGCCCCGCCTCTTTCAACAACAGGTCTCCCCGATGATGACCGAGGGTGTCGTTGATCTCCTTAAAGCGGTCCAGGTCCATCAACAACAGCGCGAACGGGCGGCCCTTTGCCTCATCGACCCGAATCGCGTCGAGGAGCCGGTCATAGAGGTAATTGCGGTTCGGAAGTTCCGTCAGCGTATCATGGAAGGCCATCTGCTGAACCAGCGCCTCGACCTGTTTGCGTTCGCTGATGTCTTGCGTCACGCCGATCATCCGCACCACCTTGCCCGTCCCGTCCCGATAGGCCTCCCCCTGCGTCTCCAGCCACCGAACGTCGCCGTCCGAGCGGACCACCCGAAAGCTGATCCGGTAAGGGGCATTTTCGTCCAGGGTCCGCCGGATCGCCTGATCGACTTTTTCGCGGTCCTCGGGATGAACCCTTTGCAGAAAGGAGGCATAGCTGCTGTCCGAAGCGGTCCGATCCGGGCCGTACACCTCCTGATAAAGCCCGCTGCGGATCACCCGGCCGCTTTGGACGTCCCAATCCCAGGTGTACATCTGAGCGGCATGGATCGCCATCCGGAGCCGCTCTTCGCTCTCCATCAGCGCTTCGCTCGACTTTTTGCGCTCCCGCCGCAGGGCGGCCTCACGCAGCTCCCGGTCGACCGCCGGAAGCAGCCGCTTGAGATTCCCCTTGAGCACATAGTCGTTCGCCCCGTTTCGCATCGCCTCCACCGCGGTATCTTCGCCGATCGTGCCCGACACAAAAATAAACGGAATATCCAGCCCCTTGGCCCTCAAGAGCCTCAGCGCGGTCACGCCGTTGAAGTACGGCATCGAGTAATCGCCGAAGGAGATATCCCAGCTGCGGTCGACCAGCGCCGCGTTCAGCGCCTCGGCCGTGTCGACCCGTTCATACGTCGGATCATAGCCGCCGCGGCGCAGCGCCTCCACCAACAACACGGCGTCTTCGTCCGAATCTTCGATAATCAATACCCGGAGCGGAGTGCCCATTGAAACGGGTCCTTCATTCAGTGAAATGTCAATCCGGCCGATCCGATGACCGACCCGCGCGGCGGATCAGGCAAGCGGGTCCACCTTGGCCTTTCGCCCCGCCCGCTTCTCCCCGGTTGCCCCCCGCGGTGGAAATGGGTTAAACCGCACAAAACGGAACCCATTCTATTTCTGCTTCTTCACGCTCGCGGGGGGGCGCTCGTTTAAAAGGGCCCAAAAGATGCCGAGCTGCTTGACCGCTCCGACGAAATCTTGGAACGCCACCGGTTTGACGACATAGGCGTTCACGCCGAGATTGTAACTCTCCGCCAAGTCCGGCTCTTCGCGCGAAGAGGTCAGCATGACCACCGGGATCGTTTTCAGCTTTGCATCCCCTTTGATCGTCCTCAACACCTCCAATCCATCCACCTTCGGCATCTTGATGTCGAGGAGAATCACCGCCGGATTTCCCGCCGCGCGCGTTTTGAAGGCCCCTCGTTGATAAAGATAGTCGAGCGCTTCCGCGCCGTCCCGGGCCACGACCACGTCGTTTGCCAGATTGTATTCGCCGAGCGCCTCCAGCGTCAGCTCCACATCCTCGGCATTGTCTTCCGCCAACAAAATGCTTTTAAAATTGTTCATCCCTTCTCCCCCTCCTCTCTCTTTGGCAATGAAAAATAAAAGACCGCCCCCTGATCGAGTTGGCTTTCGGCCCAGGTCCGGCCTCCGTGCCGGTAAATAATCCGGCGAACGTTGGCCAACCCGATGCCGGTCCCCTCGAACTCGTCCGAACGATGCAGACGCTGGAAGACTCCGAAGAGCTTGCCGCCGTACTGCGGGTCGAATCCCACCCCGTTGTCCCGAACGAAAAAAACCGTCTCCTTCTCCTCCGACCGGCTGCCGATCTCGATCGCGGCCCGCTCCCGCGTCCGGGTATACTTCACCGCGTTGCCGATCAAATTGGCCCAGACCTGCCGGAGCATCGTCGCATCCCCCTCCACTTCCGGCAGGGGGCCGACCGTCCAGACGATCTCGCGACCTTCAAGATCGGGCTGCAGATCACTCATCACCTCCCGGACAATGAAATCGAAATTCACGCTTGCGATGCGCATTTCGGTCTTCGCCATCCGCGAAAAAACCAGCAGGTCGTCGATCAGGCTCCCCATCTTTTTGGAGGAGTTTACGATCGTGTTCAGGTAGCGTTGTCCCTTTTCGTCCAGCTGCGCTCCGTAGTGCTCCTTGAGCAGCTCGACGAATCCGTTGATATGGCGCAACGGCGCGCGCAGGTCATGCGAAACGGAATAGCTGAACGCCTCCAATTCCTTATTGGCCCCTTCCAGCTGCGCATTGAGTTTTTTCATCTCCTCTTCCGCCTGCTTTCGCTCGGTGATATCTTCCGAGATGCCCAATAAATAGAGCGGTCGCCCCTCGGGATCATAGAGCGGAATCTTTTGGGTGTGGAGAATCCGCGTGCCGCGGTCGCGGCTCTGGATCGGCTCTTCCGGAATATCGACCAGGTAACCCGCCCTGAGCACCTGCCGGTCTTTGGCGATGAAAGCATCGGCCTGCTCTTTTGGAAAGAAATCAGAGTCGTTTTTTCCGATCAGCTCGCCTCTGGAGTAGCCGAGCAGCGCCTCCCCCGCTTTGTTAAAGCGTACGAACCGAAGGTCGCGGGCCTCTTTGACGAAAAGCATGTTGGGAATGTTCTCGACGATGGAGTTGAGAAACGCCTCGGCGCGCCGCAGCTCTTCTTCGGCCTGCTTGCGCTCGCCGATCTCCTGCTCCAATTCCTTCGTTCGCTCTGTGACCCTCTGCTCCAGCTCATCGCTCGCCTTCCGCAGCGCGTCGTCCCGTTCCTGGATCTGGGCGAGCATCTCATTGAACGTCTGCACCAGCTGGCCGATCTCATCCCGGTTCTCCGTGACCGCGCGCACGGAATAATTCTTCTCTTCGGAGACCGTTTTTGCCGTCTGAGCCAGATGGAGAAGCGGATTGGAAATCATCCCCTGGAGTCTGGACGAGACCCCGTACGCCGCCGTCATCGAGAGGACGAAAACGCCCGCCACGATCATGGCGTACCGCTTCAGACGGACCTCCATCTCCCGAAGATCGGACTCAATGAAAACCGTCCCGACCCGCTCGCCGTTGGTGAGAATCGGCCTCGAGAGAAAGAGAGAGCCCGCCTCGAACCGGTTCCCTTCCATCCGCTCCGTAAACCGCTCCGGCAGCTGAAACGCCTTGGCGTCCCGCAGATACTTTGCGAAGAGGCGGCCCTCCGCCGTGTAAACGGCCGCCGATCGGATGGTCGGCCGGATCCGGAGCGTCGCGACGGTTTCGGTCGCCGACCCCGGATCGTTGAAAAGGAGCGCGGCGGCGGTGTTGATCCCGATGATTTCCGCCTGGGTGGAGAGGCCTCGGACCATGGTATCGCGAAAGGTCACCCATTCATAGACGACGAAGGCAAGGCTGGCCAGCAACAGGACCGCCGCGGCGACCAGCAGGTTCATCCGAATCAGCTTCTCACGGATTGAAATTTCGCGAAACGGCTTCATCCGAGATTACTCCTTCATCGGCCCGCCGACGATCTGCGCCAGCTTCAACAGCTGGGAGCTCGGCTTCAAGCCGGCCCGTTCAATGACGGCAACGTTGATCGCAAAGCGAACCCGGTTTTGTTCGGTCAACAATTGGACCATTCCCCCCTCTTTCGCGAATTGTCCGATGTCGCTGACCGTCAGCACCGGCGCATGCTCCAGC
>SCUR01000363.1 GCA_004297235.1 Candidatus Manganitrophaceae bacterium
GTTTTTTGCGGTGCTCAAGAAGATTGTCGGCAAGGAAGAAGTGGTCCTGGATGTTGAAAAAGGAACCACGCTGGAGCAGCTCATCAGCAAACTGGAGAAAGATCTTCCTCCCCTACAGCAAGTGATGAAGGAAGGTAAAGTCCTGATTTCAGTCAATCAAGAAGTCGTCCCCAAAGAATGTTTGATTCAGAACGGAGATGAGATCGCATTCCTCCCCCCCTTCGCCGGGGGATGAGGCATTCGAGACATCTCGAATATTACTAAATCTAAAAAAGGAATCGGACCGATGGATACAAAGCAACTCTCTGAAAGAATCCGGGTTCAAACCGAAGACTTCAGCGTCGAGGAAGAGACCAATAAGGTAAAAAACAGCTCCAAGAGGATCGGCGGGATCGTCACCTTCCTCGGAACGGCGCGAGACTTCTCAAAAGGCCGGGACATCCACAAAATCGATTTTGAACATTACCCCGGGATGGCCCAAAAGCGGCTTGCGGAGATTCGAGAACAAGCGCTGAAGGACTATGACATCATCGAAGTTTCGATCATCCACCGGGTCGGCGAAATTCCGGTCGGCGACAACATCGTCCTCATCGTGGTCGGAGCGGAACATCGGAAAGATGCTTTCCGGGCCTGCTCCTGGTGCATCGATGAGCTCAAGCGAATCACCCCCATCTGGAAGAAAGAGACCACCCCTCAAGGGGAGGTCTGGGTCGAAGAGCACCCCTAATTTTAGAACGAAAATCTTTGAAATTAAAAAAGGGATGGAGTGATCTCCATCCCTTTTTTAATTCTGACCGCTTGACCGGGAACCCGCCTCGTCTCCCTTACGGCTCCCTCTCTTCGAAAAGTCCCAATTGAATGATCTCTTCTCCCGTGAACGGAATCGGGTAGTTGCCGGAGAAACAGGCGGTGCAGAAATGCCGATTCTCTCCTGTCTCCGAATTGTAGACCGCGCGGAACATTCCCTCCATCGAAAGATAGGAGAGGCTGTCGGCCGTAATATACTTCCGGATCTCCTCGACGTTGTGGCTTGAAGCGACGAGTTCCTGGCGCGTCGGGGTGTCGATCCCGTAGAAACAAGGTGAAATAATGGGGGGAGAGCTGATTCGAACATGGATCTCTTTCGCTCCCGCCGCACGGATCATCTTCACGATCTTTCGGCTGGTCGTCCCCCGGACGATCGAGTCGTCGACCACCACGACCCGCTTTCCATCGAGGATCTCCCGCACGGCATTGAGCTTGATCTTCACGCCGAAATGGCGGATCGACTGTTGCGGCTCGATGAAGGTCCGGCCGACATAATGATTTCGGATCAGTCCGGTATCGTATGGAATTTTAGACGCCTCGGCAAACCCGAGCGCGGCGGGAACTCCTGAATCGGGAACGGGAATCACGATATCGGCTTTGACATTCTCTTCTCGGGCCAGCTCCATTCCAAGCCGCTTCCGGATATGGTAAACATTCCGATCGAAGACGCGGCTGTCCGGCCGAGAAAAATAGATATATTCAAAAACGCACTGCGACGGCGGGACCTTTGCAAAGGGCTTAAAAGAGAAGACCCCCTTCTCATTGATCTGAACGATCTCGCCTGGCTCGATATCCCGGACATACTCTGCATCGATCAGGTCAAAGGCGCAGGTCTCCGAGGCGAGAACATACCCTTCTTTCATTTTTCCGAGGCAGAGAGGCCGCACCCCATACGGATCGCGGACGCCGATTAATCCCTCCTCCGACAGAAAGAGCAGAGAGTACGCCCCGCGAACCCGCTCGCAGGCATCGATAATCCGCTGAAGAAGGCGCTCTTGACGGGAATGGGCGATCAGATGGATGATTACCTCGCTGTCCATGGAAGACTGAAAGATGGCCCCGTAGGCTTCCATCTCATCGCGGAGGAAACTGGCATTGATCAGGTTGCCGTTGTGCACCATCGCGAGGGTGCCGAGGGCATAATTGACCATCAACGGTTGAACATTCTCGAGGCAGTTGTCCCCGGTGGTCGAGTATCGGTTGTGGCCGATGGCGGCATGCCCCTTCAGACGCCTCAGGCGCTCCTGAGAAAAAATATCCGCAACCAGGCCGGTCCCTTTTTCCTGATAGAAGGTATTGCCGTCGTAGGTGACGATCCCGCTCGCCTCTTGGCCGCGATGCTGAAGCGCATAAAGGCCCAGGTAGGTGAGATTGCCCGCCTCCGGATGCCCATAGACTCCGAAAATGGCGCACTCTTCGTGCAGCTTATCTAAAACCGATTCGTCCACGCAGACCACCTGGCTTAATCAAAATATTTCTTCAAACCCTTCGAGTAGACTTCCTTCATCTCCGAGACGGAGAGATGAATCGACGGCTCTCTTCCTTCCAGCCGGATATCGAGGGAGTTCCCGCCGGTCGTCCCCAGAACGGAATAGGGAACCGAGGCCTCCTCGATGAGGGCCTTCAGCCTGGGAAGATGTTTTTCCGGGACCGAGACGACGATGCGCGACTGCGATTCGCCGAACAAGCAGGCGTCCGCCCGAATCGTTCCGGGATCTAGCGCAATCATAGCACCGACCGAAGCCGGAGACAAGATGCAAGACTCGGCCAGGGCCACCGCCAATCCCCCCTCGGAACAATCATGCGCGGAGGAGAGAATCCCCTCCCGAGCCGCGGTCAAAACCGCCCTCTGAACCCCCTTCTCTTTTTCGAAATGAAGCATCGGCGGATAACCCCGCTCCTGAGAATGGAGAAGCTTAAGATATTCGCTCCCGCCGAGCTCCTCGAGCGTATCGCCGATCAGCACGATCGTCTCGTTCGTTCTTTTAAATCCGGCGGTCAACGGTTCCTTCATCCCTTCGATCAGTCCGATGACGCCGACGATCGGCGTGGGGTAGATCCCCAAACCTCTCGTTTCGTTATAGAGGCTGACATTGCCGCTGACGACTGGAATCTTGAACTGATCGCATGCCTCGCTCATCCCTTCGACACAGAGCGCAAAGGACCACATCGTTTCAGGCCTTTCCGGATTTCCAAAGTTCAGGCAGTCGGAAAGCGCGATCGGTTTTGCGCCGACGCAGACCAGATTCCGCGCCGCCTCCGCGATGGCGATCGCCCCGCCGTAGTAGGGGTTGAGCAGGCAATAGGTGCTGTTCCCATCGACGGTGATCGCCAAGGCCAGATCGGTCCCTTTGATCCGAACCACGGCAGCATCGCCCCCCGGCCCGATCACCGTATTGGTCTGAACCATGTGGTCGTACTGCCGGTACACCCACTCTTTGCTCGCAATCGTCGGGGAGGCCAGCAGCGTCCGTAACGCTTCCGAATAGGACTTCGGCTCCTGGATCGCCTCGATATTGAGCGATTGAATCAGCTCCTGAAACTTGGGGGTCGCGATCGGGCGCTCATACACCGGCGCCTCGGAGGTCAACGCCGCGACCGGAATCTGCGCCACGATTCGGTCCCGTTCTTTGATCGTCAGGAGGCGGTCGCCGGTCACCTTTCCGATCACCGCGATGTCGAGATCCCATTTCTTAAAGATCGCCTCGACCTCGGCCTCTTTTCCCTTCTTCGCCACCAGGAGCATCCGCTCTTGCGATTCGGAGATCATGAACTCCTCCGGCGTCATTCCGGGCTCCCGGCTCGGCACCTTGGACACATCGATTTCGATCCCGGTCCCGCCGCGATGGGCCATCTCCGAAGAGGAGCTGGTCAGGCCGGCGGCCCCCATGTCTTGGATTCCGATCACATGGCCGGTCCTCATCACTTCAAGACAGGCCTCTAACAGAAGTTTTTCGGTGAAAGGATCGCCCACCTGGACGGTGTGCCGCTTTTCCTCCGACTGACCTAATTCCGCGCTCGCCATGGTAGCGCCGTGAATGCCGTCCCGGCCGGTCTTCGAGCCGACATAGATCACCGGATTCCCGACGCCGCCGGCCGCCGCCGTGACGATTTCTTCTTTTTTTGCAATCCCGAGGCAGAAAACGTTGACGAGCGGATTCTTTGAGTAGATTTCGTTGAAGTAAATCTCGCCGCCGACGGTGGGAACCCCCATGCAGTTGCCGTAACCGGCGATGCCGGCGATCACCTGCTCCATCAGGTAGCGATTTTTAGGAACATCCAACGGACCGAATCGAAGCGAATTCAGGAGCGCCACCGGGCGCGCCCCCATCGTGAAGATATCTCGAAGAATCCCCCCAACGCCGGTCGCCGCCCCCTGAAACGGCTCGATAAAGGAGGGATGATTGTGGCTTTCAATCTTAAAGACCGCGACCCATCCCCCCCCGATATCGACCACCCCCGCATTCTCGCCCGGTCCCTGGACGACATGCTCCCCTTTCGTCGGGAAGCGCTTTAGGTGGACTTTGGAGCTTTTGTAGCTGCAATGCTCGCTCCACATCGCGGAGAAGATCGCCAGCTCCGTGGAGTTGGGCTCGCGTCCCATCAGCTCGATGATTTTCTGATATTCCTCATCGGTCACCGGATGAGAAGAGGGTCGTTCGGGTGGCCGTCCTTGATTCTGGGCCAGTTGTTTCACGTCTGCCATGGATTCCTGCCGGTGCTGTTTAAAGGTGATTGAAGATGCAAGCGCGTCGCGTCAGACGCGCGGATTGGAATAGGCCGGTTGCTCTTTCGCGGCCAGGGTCCCGCGCCGGCGGAGAGATTCAAAGAGCTTCATCCCGTCCTCTCCCCCTAAGAGCGGATCGGCGACCCGCTCCGGATGAGGCATCATGCCGAGAACATTCCCCGCCTCGTTGCAAAGGCCGGCGATGTGATCGATGGAGCCGTTCGGATTCGCATCATCGGAGAGCGCCCCCTCCTTCGTCACGTAGCGGAAAACGATCTGGTTGCGCTCTTTCAAGCGCGCCAGGCCCGATTCATCAATATAATAATTTCCTTCCGCATGTGCAATAGGGAGGGAGAGGACTTGACCGGGCTGGTAGAGCGAAGTAAACGGGGTCCGATGATTCTCCACGCGAACGAAGACCGACTTGCAGATAAACTTAAGAGAGCGGTTTCGACGGAGCGCACCGGGCAAGAGCCCCGATTCGACCAAAATCTGAAATCCGTTGCAGATCCCGAGAACAAAGCCCCCTTTCGCGGCAAAATCGACGACGGCCCTCATCACCGGCGAAAAACGGGCGATGGCCCCCGCCCGAAGGTAGTCCCCATAGGAGAAGCCGCCCGGAATGATCAACGCATCAATATCGGGAAGCGTTGTCTCCTTATGCCAGATCAGCGCGGTCGGCTCCTTTAAGAGCCCTTCCGTCACATACCGACAGTCGTGATCACAATTGGATCCCGGAAAAACGACAATTCCAAAACGCATTCTATCCTCGAATTCTATTCAGTCTTGAGTAATTCCTTGACAACTTTAAGAAGCTCATTGGTTTGAATCGGTTTAGAAAGGTAGGCGTTGGCTCCCAAGGCGAGGCCTTTTTCACGGTCGGGTTGAGAGCCCTCCGTCGTGACGATGACAATCGGAGTCGATCGATAGGATGGATCGCTTCGGATCATACTGACCAGCTTCAGTCCATCCATCAGCGGCATGTTGATGTCGGATACGATCAAATCGAATCGGTTTTCTTTCAGTTTCTTAAGCGCATCGACCCCGTCGCTCGCCTCGATAATCTTGGCGTTGGGAATTCTCTTCAAACTGAACGTGATCAGCTGCCGCATCGTCGGCGAATCTTCAACGACAAGAAAACGGATCTCACCCATTTTGCCCCCAGGTATCCTCTCGACCGCTCAAAAGATCAATAAAGCCTTGGATCGTTGATAACTTTCTGGCGGATTGCGAGTAGAGTTTCGCGCTGAAGACAGCGGTCGCGGCATGTCCGGCCAGCATGGTGAAAAGCTCTTCGTCGACGCGGGTCAATCTCTTCTTTTTTTGCTCCAGAAGGGAGAAAACAACGATGACCCCGAGCGTTTGGTCTTTAATTTTTAAAGGAATGCAGACGATCGGACGCGGTTCCCCGTCGAGGCTCCCGACGCTCAAATCGCTCTCAAAGAAGTTCTCTCCGCGTTGGACCGCTCCGCCGATGATCCCTTCTCCGATTCGAACCTTGCGGATCGTCCCCTCTTCCATTCCTTCGGAAGCGATGGTGGAGAGGACCCCGGAAGCTTCGTCCAACAGCATAATGACGAACCGCTCCGCGCCGACCAGATTGATCATGATCTCAATAATGATCCTCATCACCTCTTCGAAATCAAGCGTCGAGTGGAGCTGATTGCTGGCGACATAGAGGTTGGCCAGGTTGTTATTCTCTTCCTCGACCTCCAGATATTTTGAGGCGAAGCCCTTGTTCTCCTCTTCAACTTCTTTGAAGTGATTCGCCAAGCGCGATCGTTCTTCCTCAGCCTGAGCCAATCGCTCCTGAAGTTCTTGAATTTGACTGGAGTGGGGAAGCGGGGCCGACCCGTTTTTTTCTTCTTCCAGCTTCAGGATTTTGTAGCGGAGGCGTTCGTTTTCCTTGAGCAATTCTTGGGTAAACTCTTCACCCTTCCTGAAGATTCTCAGGAACTCTTCCGCCTTTTTGGAAAGCTCGTTTTCTCTTCGCTCCATAAGCGATTTTTCTTCCGGATTTGAAGGTCTTGTGGATTATAACATACCCTTTTTGAAAGCGCCAACCCTATTTTGGAAATCGCCGGTAATACCGCGTGAGCTCTTCCGCAATTTGATGAAGCGGCAGGACCTGATCGACCACGCCTGCTTCGATTGCCTCTCGGGGCATTCCAAAAACGACGGCCGTTTCCTCCGACTCCGCCAGGGTGACCCCTCCTTTTTTCTTTATCCTCGCCAAACCGACCTTTCCATCATCTCCCATGCCGGTCAGGACCACTCCGAAAATCCCCGCTCCGAAGATTTCGGCGGCGGATGTCATCATCAGATCGACCGAGGGGGCGTACCGATCTTCCTCGGTCTTGGCCTTCAGGCAGGTATAGATTCGGGACCCCCTCTTTTCGAATAAAAGATGATGCCCGCCGGGCGCAATATAAACGCGGCCGGCCTCCAACGGCTCTCCTCCATCCACCTCGGACACCCGCAGATGAGAGAGCTTATTCAATCGCTCTGCAAATGATTTGGTAAATCCCGGCGGCATATGCTGAGAGACCACCACCGGAACGGGAAGATCCTCCGGAAGGTTCGAAATGATTTCAACGAGCGCCGGCGGGCCTCCCGTGGAAGCCCCCATGGCCAAAATGCGGGAGAGCACCTCCCTCCGCTTAGGGGGCTGCGGCGCCGGAACCTCTTTTTTTGAACGGGCGAGCTTGGCGTATTTTTTCGACAAGCTCTCTTTCGATATTCCAGAGAGGGTTTGTATTTTGGAGATCAAATCCTTCGGCTGTTCCATGAGCACCCCATTGGTGGAGGGCTTTCCATAAAAATCGCAGGCCCCGAGCTCAAGCGCCCTGAAAACAGTGTAGCCGTCCGAATGGGAAGAGATCACCAACACCGGCGTCGGATAATAGGCCATCAGCCAGCGCAGAAAGGTAAAACCGTCGATCTGGGGCATCTCCAGGTCGAGCAGAATCACATCGGGCTTCTGCTCGACCACAAGCTTCATCGCTTTCTCGCCGTTTGCCGCCAGTCCGACGACATTGAGATAAGGGTCTTTCTGAAGAATCATATTGATCATCTGCCGAAAGATCGGCGAATCATCCACAATAAGCAGCTTGATGGTTTCTTTCGGCGAATCCCCTTTTTTCATCTGCCCGCCTTTCATCATTGCTGAGCGATAAACGGCTTCTGATACACAAGATCGTTCTTGAAGTGCTTTAACGTGTAATGCGTTGACAGACTCATCAACGACTCGGAATGACCGAGCAAGAGATATCCCCCCTGCTTCAGCTTTCCGTAGAACCCTTCGATGACCCGCTTTTTTGCGGGCAGATCGAAATAGATAATGACATTGCGGCAGAAGATTGAATTCATATTGGGAAGGAGAATCCATTTCTCCTGATCATTCAGGTTCAGGTGAAGGAAAGTGACATTTTTTTTTACGCGATCGTCGATCTTAAATCCCGATGCTTCTTTCGTAAAGTATTTCTTTTGATAGTAAGGATCGGTCGTGCGAAAGGAGCCGGCCTGGTAAATGCCCCGTCGCGCCGTCTGGAGCACGTTCTGGCTGATATCGCTCGCATAGATCTCAATCGTCCAATCGTGGAATAAAGGGTTTTCCAGAAGGAGCATGGAGAGAGTGTACGGTTCCTCGCCGGTGGAGCAGCCTGCGCTCCAGAGTCTCAACAGCTTGGTCTTCGACTCCATTTGAGCCAGCTCGGGGAGGACTTCCTGACTAAACGTCTGCAGCTGCTGGCTTTCGCGAAAGAAATAGGTCTCATGAATGGTAATGATATCGATCAGAGAGGCCAGCTCCTCGTCCCGCTTTTGATCGTATTTGAGGAAATAATAATAGTCCCGGAAATTATCGAACTGCTTCCGCTTGACGCTCTGCTGTAAACGACTCTCCATGATGAACTTCGAATCATCGGAGAAATAGATCCCCGAGATTTCATAAATCATGTCTCGAAGAAGCCGAAAGACCTCATCGGTCAGAGAGATTTTCTGCTCGTAGGTGTTCATTCATTTCCGATCAAAACAGGGCCGTTTTCCGGCTCGATTTGAGAGAGGACGCGACCGGCCGCTTCCCGAACCATCGGATCTGTGTCCGATCGGGCGATTTCCTTGAGCCGCCCAATCGAAGAACGGTCATGAAGATGGCCGATCGCCCGGATCGCGGCCGCCCGGACCGTCCAATTGGAATCGGTCAAGAAGCTCTGAAGAAGAGGGATCGCGGAGGATTCCCGCAGAAGTCCCAGGGCGAGGATCGCCGCTTTCTTGACATCCATATCCGGGCTGCTTGTTTCGGCCAAAACGAGAGGGAGCGCCCACTTTTCTCTGCGCTCGCCGAGAGCGGAAAGGGTGGCGATCTTGACGGCTCCGACAGGATCCGCAAGCAATTCGAGCAGCAGGGTCCGCGCTTTTTCCCCTTCAATCCGGGCCAGGATCGGCGGAATGGCCGAGCGGACCCAGATGTTCTCATCGTGAAGGAGAGGATGAAGGTAGTCGACCAGGTTTCCGAGATGCCCGGTCTCTCTTCCGGCCAGGATCTTCAGCGACGCCAGGCGGACGTCAGCGCACTCGTCTCCCATCGCAAGCAAGATATGCTGAGTCGCCTCCGGAGAGGGAAAGCAACCCAAGGCGTCGACGGCCGCCTGGCGGACCGCCTGCTCGGGATCGTTCAAGAGGAAAACCAAAGGGGCGATCGCCTTTTCCTCCCTCACCTGACCCAGCAGAAAGGCCGCATTGCAGCGAAGGGCCGGGGCTTCATGGCGCAGATAATCGAGGAGCGTCGATCGGGGAAGCGCCTCTTTCATCGCCATCAAGGCCTTGACCGCCCCCTCTTGCACGTTCGAATAAATATCGGCGAGAACGGGAAGCAGCGCCTGAATGGTTCCCGGATCTCTGATCTCCCCCAACGCCGCGGCGGCCGCTTGCCGGACATGCCCGTTGCGGTCCTGCAGGAGATACTGAAGATGCGGAAGCGCCTGGGGATTCCCGACCCTTCCCAGAACCGTCGCCATCGCCTCCCGAACAACATCCTCCTGCGTCGACGACTCCGCGAGCAGCGGGTCCACATTCTCTTTGCCGATCGCCACGAGTGCGGAAAGGACCTCTTCACGACATTCGCTGCTGATGAGCGGGATCAAGACCGGAATGCTTCGGGCCTCCGCCACCCATCCCAAAGCATGGATCGCCGCCCGTCTTAAAGCGGGATCGGCATCTTGGACGGCATCCAGGAGCAGGGAATAGAGCGACTCTTGATAAATCTCTCTCACCCGACGGTGAATCACCGATCGATCGGCATCCGCTTGCCTTCCTTCCACGCCGCCGATCGCCTTCAAGGCCGAATATCTTATGCTTTTTGAGCCCGACTGAAGCGTCGCAACCAACGCCCCGACGGCGCGCATGTCCCCTACGGCGCCTAGGGCGTCGAGACCGACCCGCTTATAGGGGTTCTTATTCAAAATTTCAATCAGCGGTTCGACTGCCCGGGGGTCCCCCATTTGCTCGAGGGCTTTGATCGCCGAAAAAACCAGAAGCGGATTATCTCGATTTAAGATTTCCAAGAGCGGCGGAAGCGCCTCCGGATCGGCCAACTTCCCAAGCGCTTCCACGGCCGAGGCGGCGACATTTTCATTTTGATCGGAAAGGAGGAC
Organism: Candidatus Manganitrophaceae bacterium; assembly: GCA_004297235.1. Classification (GTDB taxonomy): domain Bacteria; phylum Nitrospirota; class Nitrospiria; order SBBL01; family Manganitrophaceae; genus Manganitrophus. The sequence goes on from SCUR01000363.1 coordinate 10,189, forward strand.
GATCAACGCCGGGGCCGCCTTTCTCTCTTTGATCTCCCCCAACGTATCGATCACCAGTTTCTTGACGTCGTCATCGGTGCGTTGAAGCGAAAAGAGGAGCGGGTCGATCGCGCTCTTTCCGAACTGGATGAACACCTCGACCGCGGCATTCCGCATTCCGATATTCTTCTCGCGGCTCACCTGGTCGATCAATTGATGAATGATTCGATTCCGATCGGCCCCCTCCAGCAAGATTGCGACCGCCGTCTTTCGAACCCGCCATTCTCCATCGCCCAGGGCGGTGATGGCAAAGTCAATCGCCGAAGCGTCCGATCGTCCGACCAAGGCGTTCAACCCGGACAGTCGAACTTCCACATCCCGGCTCTTCAAGCGTTTTGGAATATCTTCTTGATCAGGTCCCATCGATCTTCCGAACGGCGGTCAGCGAATCGGCCGCTCAGCCCTTTCTCTTTCTGATGAAATCCTCGAAGGCTTCTTTGTAGAAATCCCGCACTTTCTGGATCTCCGGGGGAACTCTCGAATCGTAATGTTTTCTCCCCTCTTCAATCTCTTCCTTCAGCAGTTCATAAAAAGTATTCGAGCGGATCCCCTCGTCGACCTTCTTCTTATTGTAGAGAACGATATCGGAGACGATGATGCGGGCAAGGCGCCGGGCATCCTCATGCTCCTTTGGCTCCGCCGCCTTCTCCACCGGCGCTTCCGTCAAGGAGGGGGCGCTCTCCTCCAAGACGGGAGCGGATCTCTGCTTTTCGCCGAACGAGATCTCCGCTTCATCGACAGAGGGGGAGGAATCGCCCCCCACCGCCGGATCCGGGGGCCGGACCGTTTCTTCGAGGAAGGGCTGCGAGCGCTCTCCAAGGGAAGGAGGGATCGACGTCTCGGCCTTCTGGGGAGGTTCGGTGGGGGCTTCGCCCGTCTGCTTCCGGTTCAGGTGCTTTCGGATCCGGACCAGAAGATCCTTCTGAACATGATGGCGCTCGATGTAATCATCGGCGCCGAATAGAGAACTCGGCTGGCGGCGATATTTGTTGTTCTTTTCATAAATGGAGGCCATCAGAATGACGACGGTCTCCTTAAGGCGAGGGTCTTTTTTGATCATATTGCAGAAATCGCTTCCCAATCCGTCGGGAAGGCCGACATCGATGAGCGCGACGGCGGGTCGCTGTCGGTTCAGCAACGGGATAATCTCATTCCCGGAAGCCGCTTCGATCACTTTGAAACTTGCTTCGGAGAGCAGTTCTTTGATCAACTCCTTGGTTCCTTCCCCATCGATGGCGACGAGCACTTTTTCAGGATCGACGGCGCCGGGAGAAGCGCTTTCCTTGAAAACTTCTTCCGCCCTTGAAGGGGGCGGGGAAGTCGGCCGTGGCGTCTCTTCGGAGGCCGTGCTCTCCTCCCTCGAAGCGGGGGAATGGGACCGGCCCGATCCTTTGTCCACCAGGACTTCGACAACCACTTTTGTTTTTAAGATCGACCGGCATCCTCGACAGACAAGGGCGGTATCCTCGTCCAGGTGTTTCATATCGAGTGTAAGTTGCGTTTGACATTTTGGACACCGTACAATCATTCCCAGCTCCTTCTCTTCCGAACGGCCCATCCGCCGTATTTGATAGATCCTCGACGCTACAACTTAAATCGCGATATCTCCACTTCCAGATGCTTCGCTTGCCGGATCAGCTCCTCGACGGAGAATCCGACCTTGCCGACCGTATCGACGTTTTCATGTGTGACTTTCTTGATTTGATCGATGGCATGCATAATCTCTTCACTCTGAACCTTCTGATCCGAGGTCGAGTTGGCGATTTCTTGCGCCAGCCGGGAAACCTCCTCGACCGTCTCGGTGACTTTTTTCATCCCCTTTGAATGCGACTGCAACACCGACTGCAACCCTTGGGTGATCGTTTTCATCCGATGGGTCGCCTCGATAATTTGCTCGGACCCTTTGCTCTGCTCATTGGTGGCCTTGGCGATTTGATGGACCATTTGGTTCACCCGCTCCATCGACGTGGTCACCTGTTTGACCCCTTTCGCCTGCTCGTCCATGGTATTCGCGACAAAGGTGATCCGCTGGGTCGAATGGCTGATGCTTTCGACAATCTTGCCGAGCGCGTCATGGGCCGACTTGGAGAGGACCACCCCTTCCTCGACGCGGTTATTGCCGATTCCGATCGCCTCGACCGCCGTCTTTCCTTCAGACTGAAGGGCCTTGATGATCTCATGGATCTCATGCGTGGAGGCGGCGGTCCGATCGGCCAGCTCTTTGATCTCATTGGCCACCACGCCGAAGCCCTTCCCATGCTCGCCGGCCTGCGCCGCGATGATGGCCGCATTGAGCGCCAATAAATTGGTCTGTTCGGCGACCTCGTCGATCACATTGAGGAAGCGGCCGATGTTCTCGGTCTGTTTTTGCAGGTTTCGAATCACCTGGGCCACTTCCGTGGAATATTCCTTGATCCGCGTCATCCCATCCATCGTCATTTCGACGGTCCGCTTTCCGGTATCCGCGTTGATGCTGACCTCGTGCGAAAGGTCGACGGTCTGAATGATGTTGTCGCGCATCTCCTTTAACGATTGGTCCATCTCGATCATCGAAGAAGAGGTGGCTTGCGCCTCCCCGAGAAGCGTCTCCACGTTTTCGTCAATTTTCTTGACGGAGGAGGACATCCAAAGGATCGAGGAAGCGGCGTCTTCAACCGACGTATTCAGGATGGTCATGTTCTTCGAGATCTCATCCATCGCAAAAGTCATCTGCTGAATGGCTCCCGCGCTCTCTTTCGAAGTCTGCGCCAGGCTCTCGCTCGTTTCAGCGACGCTCCGGATGCTGCTGTTCATCTGTTCGATGGAGACTGATGTCGCCTCGGTCGCATTGATCTGAATTTCCGCCCCTTGCATGATTTCGCGGCTTCCTTCCATCACGCCGCTCGAGGTCGAGGAGACATTTTTGGCCGCCGTGAGGATCTGCGAAATCAGGTTGGACATCTTCTCGGCAAAGAGGTTGAATCCGCCGGCGAGCTTGCCGATTTCGTCGCTGCTTTTGACCTCCAGCCTTTTGGTGAGATCCCCCTCCCCGCCGGCGATGTCCTGAATGCGTTCCGATACCTGGATGAGCGGCTTCATCGCCAGCCGGCTCATCGAAAACTTCAGGAGAAGTCCGGTAATAAAAAGGGTTCCGGTCGAAAGAATGAAGAGGCTTTTTTTCTGCTCGCTGATATCTTTATTCATCTCCTCGATCGAGGTCGAAATCATCAGGACGCCGCGCAGCTTGTGGTCGGAGTTATGGCAGAGAAAGCAGCGGTCAAAATTCGGAAGCGGCTTCAAATAAGTCATCACTTTCTTTCCCGCGATGGTTTCAAAATAGTAGGTGTCCGGCCGCATCGGATCGAGTATATATTTTTGAAAGGCGGCCTTGAACTCCGGCGTATCGGCCCCATCCGCGATGTTGTGCTCTTTCAATGGATGATTCCCGATCCACTCCGGGCGAAGCCCGCCGGGCACCCGCGTCTTAACGTCTTCCAAGGTTCTAAAATCCTGGAAAGCCTCTTCCCTCCCCTCTCCCGTCTTCCCCCGGATGATCTGAATACGGACCATTCCGGGAATATCCTTCAGGTCATGAATGATGTGCCGGGCGATATCGGCCCGAAAGTTGACCATGCTCCGATCCAAGGTCCGATGAATCGAAGAGGCGAGCATTTTGGATTTATCGTGTGTTTGGGAAACGGCGTATTTCTCGATTCGCTCCGAGAGAAGATAGTAAAGGATCCCGAATCCGCAGATCAGAAACGTCAGAATAATCGTCAGGATCTTTACTTCGAGGTGAGCCGCCAAATAGAGTTTGAGTCGTTTCATGAGGGTCTCTTTAGTTAAGGAGAATTCTCCAACCCGTCGGAAAGGGGCCGGGTTAATGTTGTCTCGATTTCAGTTAATTCTGCCGAGGTCCATAGTTTCTCCAGATCGAGCGATACGATCAGGCGGTCGCCCACACGATAGATTCCATCGACGTAAGCGGCATTCTGATTGACGAAACTCTCCACGTTTTGGATCTGCTCCTCCCGCACGGACATGACTTCATTGACCCGATCGACAATCAGCCCGACCTTCTGCAGCCGGACCTCCACAATCAGGATATGCTCCGGCGAAGCAAGCGGGATAGAAGATGCGTTGAGCTTTTTCCGGAGATCAATGACAGGGACCACCTTTCCCCTGAGGTTGATGACCCCTTCGATCGTTTGTATCGCGCCAGGCAAGGGATGTACCGATTTTGAATAAATAATCTCTTTGATCGAGTCGATCGGAACGGCATATTCATGCCCCAAGACGGAGAGATGGACAATCCTCTTCTCCCGCTTGATTTTTTCCTCTTTTTTTTTCATCTCTTTAAAGAGCGTCATCCGAGCCTCATCACACCTTAAAGCGGTCTACCTCTTCCTTCAACATACTGGCCTGGGACATCAGGCTCTCGACCGCGTCGCTCATTTGCTGCGCCATCTGCATGCTGATCTGCGTAATTTGGTGGATTTCGAGAATGGATTTCACGATGACTTCACTTCCCTTTTTATGCTCGCTCATTCCCCGACCGATCTGCTGGATCCGCATGGTGACATCTTCCACGGCGTCGCTGATCTGCTTGCTTCCGTTGGCCTGTTCCTCCGTCGAGTTCTTCACCTGACGTGTAATCCCCCTCATCTTCTCGGAGGCTTCGGTGATATGCTCGATCCCCCTCCCCTGCTCCTGCATCGCCCGATTGACCTGCTGCACCATCGCATTCATTTTTTCCATCGCCTGGCTGACCTGGTTGATCGCCTGGACCTGTTCGAAAGTGGCTTTTTCAATTTGTCGGGACATCGTCGAGGAGCGCTTCGAGATTTCGAGGATCTTGTTCAACGATTCACGCGCGTTCATCGAAAGCCGAACCCCTTCTTCAACGCTTTTCGAGCCTTCATTGATCGAGACCACCGCATCTTTCGCTTCGGACTGGACGTCCCGGATCAATTGCGCGATCTCCTTTGTGGACGAGGCGGTCCGATCGGCCAGATTCTTAATCTCATCCGCGACCACGGTAAACCCTTTGCCTTGCTCGCCTGCCTGCGCCGCTAAGATGGCGGCGTTGAGCGCCAACAGATTCGTCTGCCGCGTGACCTCATCGATGACAGTGAGGATTTTTCCGATATGCTCCGTCCGCTCGTCCAGCTTGTTGATGACGCTGGCCGACTTCTCAACCGTCCTTTTGATCTTGTCCATCCCTTCGATTGTTTTTTCGATCGCCCCCATTCCCAAATCGGTCGCATCCTGGCTGACCCTCTCCGTCATGAGGGCCGATTCCTTGGCGTTTTTTTCCACTTCCCTGATGGAGGCATTCACCTCGTTGATCGATGCGGTCGTTGAAACGGTGTTCATGGAAAGGGCATCGACATGCTCGACCACCTGTTTGATTGAACTCGACATCTGAAGGAGCGCGGAAGCGGTATCTTCCACCGATCCGGACAAGGTGACCGTACTCGTCGCCACCTGACTGATGGCGGCGCTCATTTCGATCAGGGAAGAAGAAGTGGCCTCCGCCGAGGTAGAAAGACCGTCGATATTTTCGGAGATGCTCTTGACGGATGCGTTCATCTCTTCAATAGAGGAAGAGGTCTTCTCGGCCGCTTTGGTCTGGTGGGTGGCCCCCTCATTGATCCTTCTCGCATTGGTCAAGATTTTTTCGGCGGCCGTGGTGACTTGCTGAGAAGCGTCTTGAATTCGCTTGATCATCCCCTTCAGTCCGGTGGACATCTGCCCCAATGCATTGGCGAGGACGCCGACCTCGTCCCTTGTTTTTAATTCAACAACCTGCCTGAAATCTCCCTCTGCAACTTTGACGGCAAGACCGGCCATTTGCTCCAACGGGGTAATAATGATCCGCGTAAAAACCAAGGATACGAAACTTCCGATGCTCAGCAAGATTCCCAAAATGGAAAGAGTAATCAGACGGAGTTTATTCGTTTCCGCCTCAATCCCGCTGAGGGAAAGCCCCACACGAACCACTCCCACCTTCTTCCCTTCGGAAGATTTCATTGTGGATAAACGGATCGGCGCGACGACATCATAGTAATCCCCCGATTCGTTCCGATAACGATACACCGTGGGTTCAACCGTGTCGGCCGCCTGGACCGTCAAGGGATCGTTCAGAACTTTTCCATTCTCCCGTTCGTCCGAGTGGACAATGACTTTTCCTTCTTCATTCACGATGGCAATGTAGGCAATATCGGGCTCATGAGAGGGCCCCAGGATCATCTGCCCCAACAGAGGCCGATCTTCAACCGAGACGGCAAACGCGCTGTTGTTCGAGATGCTGCTTGCAAGAGCCAACCCTCTTTTTTGAAGCTGATCTTCAAAAGAAGTCTTCAGGCCGATGAGCAGGGTCAACCCGATGATGGAACCCATGATCCCCAACAATAAATTGATGATCACGATGAATTTGAACCTTAACCCTCTCTTCGGTTTTGACTGATCCATCTCTTGCATGGTAACTCCTTATGGCCGCTTCACTTTTTATCGATTTGCAGTGTCTTATTAATTTCCAGGAGAATGAGGAGCCGGTCCTTCTGCCTTGCAATATTTCTGATAAATCCGGCATCAATGGCCGCAACGCCCGCGGGCGGGGCGTCTAACTCCTGCCTCACTAATCGGACGACGTCATTGACCCGATCGACCAACATCGCCACCATCCCATTTTCCGTGGTGCAGATGATGAACCGGCTTCGGGGACCTTGGACGAAAGGAGCAAGCCCCAATCTGGCATGCATGTCAAAGACCGGGATCACATGCCCCCTCAAGGTGATAATCCCCTTTATGTAGGATGGAATCCGCGGAATATGGGTAATGTCGGTCAATTTGGTGATTTCCTGAATCACCATAATATCGACCGCATATTCTTCCTCCGACAGATTGAACGTCAACAGTTCCAGTTCCTCGGGAACATTCGACTCGGACTTCTCTTCCAAGAATGACGGATCACTGTCGTCCGGTTTTGGCATGACACGCTCGGATGCAGAATCGGGCATCGATGAAGGGGACTCGGTGGCCACTGCGACCAATGTTTCTTCTAAAGGCATCGAAATCTCTCCGGACGGGTTTATTTCCGGTACAGACGGAAGAGCCGGTGTTGTCGGAGGAGAATCCGTCTCCTGTATCTCCTCTTGCCCTTTTCCCACATTTCGCCGCGTCTGCTTATTCTGTCTATTCTTCTTGGCCATCTTTCCTTATGAGCTTGGACCAATTTTCCCGAACTTTCTGGGCGGCCTTGCTCACCAAAAACCCTTCATCCGTCAGCGTCTTGACCTCTCTTAAGAAATAGAAGTCTTCATCGGTAAACTTCTTGAAGACCTTTTTGCCATGCGGCTCCAGGATCGGCCGGACGACACCGATCAAAACCCAGTAGTCCAGCTGACGATGAGAAAGATTGAGCAAGCGGCAAATTTCTTTGGGGCCGAGTTGTTTCGGTATCATTTGTCCATCACTGATGAGCGATCCCGCAGGATTGATGTTTATCCTATTTTGGAATCACATCCCACAGGGTTGTGGGATTTGCGATAGCAAAGTGCAAGGAGTATGCCCCTTCATCGGCCTCTCCTTTTTTCGGAAATCTCCGCATAAACAGCGTGTTAATATTTGATGAACTTTTGAAATAGAGATGGAGAGATCTCGAATATGTAATCTCGTTCCTCTTGAACGAACAAAAAATGGCATTTGACAATTCACAATTTTGTGTTATCTTACATCCCGTAACGGGCATGAAACAGTGGATCTCTTAACCACCTTTGCAACGTTCGGGCTTCAACCTCAA
>SCUR01000364.1 GCA_004297235.1 Candidatus Manganitrophaceae bacterium
CGTGCAAGGAAATTCTCGGTTGATTCTGCCGGGGGTCACCTTCTCGCGGACCCTGACCGATGGAAGGCTCGTCCCCCGCCGGGGAAGCCGGCTCTCTTTGACGGTTCGGGGGACCGATGAGGCGATCGGCTCCGATCTCTTTCTCATTCAAACGGAAGTGCACGGGAAGATTATCCGCCCGATCGGGGAGCCGGGGAGAATTTTTCTTCGGGGCGATTTGGGGCGGACCGCCGTTTCCAATTTCACCGATCTCCCCGCCTCGCTCCGCTTCTTCGCGGGGGGCGATCGGAGCATACGCGGTTACGCCTACAACTCCTTGGGTCCCGAGGATGAAACGGGCCAGGTCATCGGCGGTCGCTATTTGGCGGTGGGAAGCATCGAGTATGATTATCGGGTCGCAAAACAATGGAGCATCGCCCTCTTCTATGACGTCGGCAATGCCTTCAGCGATTGGGGCGAGCTCAATCTACAACAAGGGGTCGGAATCGGCGGCCGTTGGTATTCCCCGGTCGGACCGATCCGGCTTGACCTGGCCTATGCGCTCGACAAGCCCGGTTGGGCGATTCGGATCCACATCAACATGGGGCCCGATCTATGAAGATGCGGCTGCTCTGGCTTGTTCCGCTCTTGTTCCTCCTGTTTCTTCTGATCGGTTTTGGACTGTTCGTTTCAACGCCGCCGGGGACCCGTTGGCTCCTCTCTTCAGCAAGCCGTTTCGCACCGGGGGACCTTCACATTGCCGAAACGGAGGGAACGCTCTTCGGTCCGCTCACACTCAAGGGGGTGGAGTATACGGATGAGAGCGGAGCGCTGGCGGTGGAGGAGATCGGAGTGACATGGCGTCCCATCCGTCTGCTCCTTGGGGAGTTTTGGATCGAGACGCTCTCCGTTCGGGGAATCCGGTATCGACCCTCTTACGAGGAGCGTCCCCCCTCTCAGGAGACCGGTGGGGCGCTCCCCTCGGTCGACCTCCCGCTTCGCGTCGTGGTCTCGAAGGCGACCATCGACAAGATCACCTACGCCGCCGAGCGGTCCGTCACCCTCGACCGGATCGCATTCACCGGCCGGATCGATGAAGGCGGGCTTCAGATTCAATCGCTCCAGGTCGCGGCGCCTCAATTCGAGGTCTCTCTATCGGGAAAAGTCGATCCGCATGGAGCGTATCCCTTCGAGGTTTCGGCGACCTGGTCCGCCCTTCCTCTTCCGGATACGCCATTCCGCGGCAAGGGGGAGGTCCACGGAACGTTACAGCGATTTAACCTTCGCCATCAAGTGACCGAACCTTTTTCGATCGCCACCGAAGGAACGGTTCTGCTGAAAGAAACAACCCCCGCCTTCGATCTGAACGGGAGCTGGAGCGACGTCCGGTGGCCCCCCGCCGAGGCGATGATCGAAAGCGCCCGGGGGACCTATCGTCTCACCGGCCGAATCGACGATTACCGGTTCCACCTCCAGACCGATCTGCAAGGACCGCCATTTCCCGGAAGCCTCTGGACAATCGAAGGGACCGGCACCCAAACGGCCGCCACCTTCAACGAAATCGACGTCCGGACGCTGGATGGGAAAATCAAAGGGGATGGAAAAATCGGCTGGGAGCCGGAGTTGCTGTGGGTCCTGTCGCTCAGCGGATCGGGCCTGAATCCCGCGGAACAATGGCCCGACTGGCAGGGAGAGGTTGCCTTCCAGCTCGACACGCGCGGAAAATGGACCGGCCGGGGACCGATCGGCGAATTCAAACTCTCCAATCTGAAAGGAACACTGCGCGGGTATCCGGTCGCTTCCCGCGCTCACCTGAAGATGAATCAGGAGGCTTATGCTCTGGAAACCCTCGATCTTCAATCGGGTGCGGCGCGGCTGACGGCCGCCGGGACATTAAAAGACGAATGGGATCTTCGCTGGAAGATTCAGGCCCCCGATCTGGCGGCCCTTCTCCCCGACGCGGCGGGAAGATTGATTGGAAGCGGAAGGATCCGCGGCGCACGCGCCCTCCCGACCATTTCAGCGACGCTTCAGGGAGAGGGGTTGAAGTGGACGGAAACCAAAGTGAATCGATTTCAGATGAACGGGTTGGTCGACCTCCAAGACCGGATCGAGTCTCATCTCGACTTCAAAGCGGAAGGAATCGAAGCGGCCGGCCAGGTCGTCACCCAGGCGCATATAAACGGAAAGGGCCGACTCACGGGACACGTCGTGCAGGCCGATGTCCATTCCCGAGATCAACAGGCCTCTCTTCAACTGGAAGGCGGCGTTGAGAAAAATCGGTGGAAGGGAGCGCTCCGACGGTCGTTCATACAAGATCCCCGGCTGGGAAGATGGACGCTGGATCAACCGATTCCAATGATCTTGGCAGCCGATATTATCCGCGTTGAACAGGGGTGCTGGCTTCAGGAGTCGGCCCGGCTCTGCGTCGCCGGACAGTGGCAACGACAGCAAGGTTGGCAAACGGAGGGCCGGGCCGAACGGCTTCCGCTCGCTCTGGTGAAGCCGTGGCTTCCTCCGGAGGTGATCCTGTCCGGCGCCTTCGACGGAGAATGGACCGCGCGCCAAGAAGGCGAACCGCTTCAGTTCAAAACCGAGTGGATTCCACGGCCGGGAATGTTGGTTTATAAAATCGCGGAAGGGGAAAAGATCGATGTCCCCTATCGAGACGGACTTTTTCAAGCGGAATTACAGGGGGAGACCCTCCGTGTCAAGACCCAACTAACGCTGACCGGATATGGCGCGCTTCAAGCGGCGCTCAGCTTGACGCCGATGGGATCCGCCGTGGATTGGCGGCAGAGCCGTTTGGAGGGAACGGTGCAGGCCCATCTGGATCAATTGGAACCGATTACCGCGTTCGTCCCCTCGGTCACACAGGTGGGCGGAAAACTCCGAATCCATTTCAGCCTGGCGGGCACCCCGAACGAGCCTCGCGTGACCGGAAACGCTCTCTTCGACGAGGGAAAGGCCCGGCTGGCCGCGCTGGGAATCAATCTCGCTGACGCACGTTTGGAGATTCGGAGCGGGGAAAATGGGACGCTGCTTGTTCACGGAGAGGCGCGGTCCGATCCGGGCAGCGTGAATGTGGATGGAACGATAGCGCTGAATGCGGAGCAGGGCTGGCCGACCCGCCTCTCGATTCGAGGCGAGCGTTTTGAAGCGGTCGACCTGCCGGAAGCGCGCCTCCTCGCCTCTCCCGATCTGACCCTTCAGATACAGGGCCGGCGGATTGATCTGAACGGAGCGGTCCTCATCCCGGAAGCCCAGATCACCCCGCGTGAACTCCCGAAGGGAGCGGTTCAGGTCTCAGAAGACACCGTTGTCATCCGCTCTCCTTCCGGAAACCAGAACCAATCCAATACCGCCCGCCGGCAGATTCATACCCAGGTGACGATCCGATTCGGGGACAAGGTCGCCTTTAACGGTTTCGGCCTCTCCGGACGGGTCGCCGGGGAGTTACTCGTCACCGAGACTCCCGATCAGCCGACCCTGGCGGAGGGAACACTCAGAATCGTCGAAGGTCAATACCGGGCCTACGGTCAAAAGTTGGATATCGAGGAGGGCCGGCTGATTTTTGCCGGCCCGACCGACAATCCCGGCCTGGATATTCGGGCGGTCCGGAAAGTCGAGCAGATCACCGCCGGAATCCACGTCAGCGGGACACTGAAGCGCCCTCAAAGCACCCTTTTTTCGGAGCCCCCGATGGATGACGCAAATACGCTCTCTTATTTGCTGTTGGGGCGTCCCCTCCATCAAGCATCGAGCGCCGAAGGAGACCTTTTGACAAAGGCGATCTCCGCCCTCGGCATCAAAGGGGGCAACCTCCTGGCCAAACGGATCGGCCGGACACTCGGGCTCGACGAAGTGAGCCTTCAGGCGGGAGACTCGATCGAGCAAACGACGCTGGTCATCGGGAAATATCTGTCGCCGCGATTTTACGTCAGCTACGGGATCGGCCTGTTCGAAGCGAGCAATACCCTCTCTCTCCGGTACAAGCTCAATCAGAGTTTAACCCTTCGCGCTCAAAGCGGCGTGGAAAATACCCTCGATCTTCTCTATACCCACGAATACGATTGAGCTTTCATTTTTCTCATCGTCTCCATTCCTTTTACACCGGTTCCCGCCTATCCCATATCGGAAAAAGAGTGCGATATTTACTTCAGGTGGGACGTTGGAATACCGAGGCGACGAGGGTCGAAAGGATTATTTTGGCGGGAGTCTCGATCATCCCTATCGATGAAGCCTTGACAGGAGGTGACCGGGGAGACCGGTGTGGGCCTTCCCATCGTGAAAAAGATTGTCGATGTGTATGGGGGAAAGATCCGGGTCGAACCGCAAAGGAGAAAACGCGCAACCTTCTTTATCCGGCTCCCTCGGAAAAATGAAATTCAACAGGCCGGCCGGTGAACGTGAAGGTCAAGCCGATATTCGTCGCGCTGAAAAGGGAATCATCAAGACCTGAAAAATAAAACGCCTTCGCCTACCGATTCTTCGAAACGATCCGCTTCACCACCCGTCCCAGCTCTTCCATCCTGAACGGCTTCGCCACGAAGTCGCTGAACCCGTATGCCGTGAAGGAGGCCGCGAGCGGATCGTTCGAATAGCCGCTGGAGACGATGGCCTTGACCTCGGGGTCGATCTCGCGCAGTTTCCGGATCGCCTCTTTTCCGCCGACTCCCCCTGGTATCGTCAAATCCATGATGACGGCGTCGAACGGATGGCCCGACTCCCTGGCCGAACGATAAAGCGAAACCGCCTCCAATCCCTCCTTGGCAAGGGTCACCTCATAACCGAGGCGACCCAACATCTCTTGAAAAACGTCCCGGATGATCTCTTCATCATCCATGACCAAAATCCTTCCCCGGCCGACCAACGACGCGATCTCAATCATCTCTTTATCCTTTGGAATCGCCGCATTTGGAAATGCCGGCAGGTAGATGGAGAAGGTCGAGCCCTTTCCGAGCTCGGAGTCGACCGTCATGGTGCCGTCATGTTTTTTGATGATCGAATAGGAGGTCGACAACCCCAAGCCGCTCCCCTTCTGTTTGGTCGTAAAGTAGGGATCGAAGATCTTCGAGAGATGCTCCTTCGGAATGCCGATCCCAAAATCCCGAATGGTGATGTGAATGTAATCTCTCCCCTTCAAAGGGAGGCCCTTGACCTCCTCGATCGTTTTATTCTCGGCGCCGATCTGAATGATCCCCCCCTCCGGCATCGACTGCTGCGCGTTGAGGATCAGATTATGGATCACCTGGCCGACCTGCCCTTCATCGACCTCGACCGGCCATAGGTTTTCCTGTATTGAAAATTCGCATCGAACGTTGGACCCCCTCACCACGAAATCGGCCGAATCTTGAAGAAGGTCGACCATGGAGGCGGTCTTCTTCACCGGAGCCCCCCCCTTGGCGAAGGTCAGCAGTTGCTGCGCCAGATCTCTCGCCCGCATCGAAGCCTTCTCCGCTTGACCCAACCGCTCGTATATTTCCGACCGCTCATCAAGCGAGAGCATGGCGAGTGAAAGGTTCCCGAGAATCGCGGTCAGGAGGTTGTTAAAATCGTGGGCCACCCCCCCTGCGAGAAGGCCGACCGACTCCAGGGTGCTCGCGCGAAGGAGTTCCTCCTGCATCCGCTGCTTCTCTGTGACATCCCGAAAGACAAGAACCACCCCGATGATCCTCCCCTCCCGATTCCGGATCGGCGCTCCGCTGTCGGCGATGGCGTGTTCTCTTCCGTCTTTGGCGATGAGAACGGTATGATTGGCAAGGGCAACAACCTGACCCGTGGCGAGCACTTTTTCCACCGGATTTTCGCAATCGGCTCGACTCTTCTCATGAACGATGTGGAAGACCTCCGACAGCGGCCGGCCGACCGCTTCCTCCTGGAACCAGCCGCTGAGCTCCTCCGCGGTGCGGTTGATGAAAAGGACGCGGCCGGTCACATCGGTGGCGATCACCCCGTCCCCGATGGAGCCCAACGTCACCGCCAGACGTTCTTTTTCCGCCGCAAGGGCCTCCTCTCCCCGCTTCCGATCGGTCATGTCGCGATAGTTGATGACAATGGCCCCGACGCTCGGCTCCTCGAACAGATTCGTGCCGATCCCCTCCATCCATCGCCAAGAGCCGTCTTTATGCTGAATGCGGTACTCCATGGTGACGCGGCCGCCCGGCCGGCGGACCAAAAAAGAAAGCATCTCCTCGTTCCGCTCGCGATCTTCGGAGTGGATTAAATCCAGCGCATTCCGTCCGATGAACTCCTCGACGGCATAGCCAAGGAGACGCGATGTCGAGGGGCTGGCATAGACGATCAGACCGGAGGCGGTCACCAAGACAATCCCGTCCGAGCTCTGCTCGATCAACGCGCGGAAGTGTTTCTCCCGCTGATTCAGGGTCTCCTCGATCCGCTTGCGCTCCGCAATTTCCTCCTGGGCCGAGCGGTAAAGACGCGCATTCTCCACCGCGACGACGGCGCGACGGGCCAGCTCTTCCGCGAAGGCAACCTCTTTGGGGCCGTAGCGCCGGCCCGATTCGATTGAAACGAAGGAAAGCGCCCCCAGGACGCGCCCCTGCGCGAGGAGTGGAACCACCATGGCGGATCGGATGCCGAGCCCCCGGGCGATCTGGAGATGCGATTCGCTCTGAGCGATCGCCGTCAGCAGCTCCTCTGAAATTTCAGGAATGAGCTCCGAGCGGCCGCTTTCCAAAACTTTTTGAAGGGGATGTTTCCCCCGGGGGAGAGGGGGATAGCGGCGCATCAATTCTCTCCCGATCGCCGCCTTCTCCGGGTCGGTGGCGGCCACCGCGACCCGTCGAACCCGCTCCCCTTCAATCATATCGATAATGCATCCGTCCGCAAGGAAAGGGACCGACAAGCGCGCCAGCCGCTCCAAGGTCGTCTCATAATCGAGGGAGGCCGCCAAAAGCCCGCTGGCGTCGGAGAGAAAGGCCAGTTGGCCCCGCGCCGCTTCCGCCTCGCTGCGCGCGGAAAGCTCTCGTTCCAGCAGATCCTGCCGCTCGGCCTCCACCCGTTTTCGCTCGGTAATATCTCGGAGAAAGCCTTGAAAGACCGGGGGGCCCTCCAACGGAATGCGGGTAATGGTCAGCTCGATCGGAAACTCGCTTCCGTCGGCCCGTATTCCGGTCGTCTCGATCCGCCGGTTCAAAATCGGCCCTTCTCCTGTCGACAAATATCTTTCGAATGCGTCCCGATGGCGTTTCCTCAAATGCGGAGGGATAATTCGATCGGCCATGCTCCGGCCGAGAAGATCGCTCTTCGTAAAACCGAACGTCTGCTCGGCCGCGGCGTTGAACTCGATGATCTTTCCTTCGTGATCGACGGTGATCATGCAATCGAGGGCCGATTCGAAGATGGCCCGCTTTCTCGTTTCGCTTTCCAGAAGGGCCCTCTCCGCCTCTTTTCGATCGATGAATTGTCCGATCTGGGTTCCGATGTTCGACAGCATCTGCAAGAGCTCGACATCGGGCCGCCGGATCTCCCGGCTGAGGAATTCCATGACCCCCGAAACGCCGCTCCCGCTCCGGATCGGGAAAGCCAACGCCGAATGGATCCCCATTTCGACGGCATGGACGGCCCGAAGAAAGTCGGCGACGTCGGCCACCTCGGTCAACCAGACCGGCTCCCCGCGGGTCCAGACCTGCCCGGGAAACCCTTCGCCGGGCCAAAAAATTTTCTCCCGGCTGATCGCTTCGAACTCGGAGGGGTTCGTGGTGGGAGCCTGCCAGGTCTCGACGCACGTCAGCACCCGGACCTGATCGTTGGTCTTCCAGAAAATGCCGAGATCCCATCCGAAACTCTCGCAGACTATTCGAAGAATTTTCGGAGCGGTCTCGCCCAACGATCCTGATTGCGCCAGGATCTGCGTGATCGCATGTTCCGCGGCCAGATGACTTTCGATCCGCTTCCGCTCTTTCATCTCGGTTTGAAGCTCGACGTTCAACGCGTTGAGCTGCGCCGTGCGATCGGCGACCCGCCGCTCCAGGGTCTCGTTGAGCTGCCGGATTTTTGCTTCCGCTTCCGCACCCGGCGTATCGTCCCGAATCAGCGCCGCGACGCCGTTTGGAAGCGCGGCATTATATTGAATTGAAGAGAATCGGGTCTCCCCCGGAAAAATATCCCCGCTTTTTTTCCGATAAGAGATCATTTTTAGAACGGAGTTCTTTCGGAAAGACCCCTCCGGCCCCCCTGCCTCCGTTTCCTCCGCATAGAGGAAGCGGAAAGGTTTCCCGATCAACTCGTCGGGTGAATAGCCGAAAAGCGAGGCGCACGCCGGATTGCAATGGACGATCTTCCACTCCGCATCGACGATCACAACGGCCTCTTCGATCGCGTCGAGGAGGCTTTGATCGTTCCGGTTTGAAAGGATTGGACCGGGTGGAGCCGGATTGGATGGAGAAGAAGGCATTTTCTTCCGTCGCTGAAAGTTCGTCCAGACAATCGCCATGGCAAGAAACGAAACGCCTGATAAAAGAATGACGGAGATCATCTCTGCTCTCCTAATTCAGCTCCCGATTAAGAATCAAGACAGGATGAGATCTCTCGAGTCCCACCGGAGCAAATCTCTTTCCAGGGCTGCACCGAAATCCCGGGTCGGCGACGACAGGCAAGTAGGATCCCTCCCGCGAATACCGCCGGCGGCATACGGAGGGAAACGTACAACGTTTTATTTTGGATGAAAATGGGAAGTAATTTCAATCAGAAAAATTATCAAAGTCTTGTCCGGGAGATTCCTACAAGATATGGGGTCCCTGGATCACATCCTCAACCGCAATGAGGGACCCGCCCGGCCTGATCAACAAGGAGGAGGGAATAAGACACCCTCGGCCGGCAAGATCCGAGAGGTCGCGGTTCCCGATGAAAATGCAACCTATCTCCAGTTTATCATCGGGATAATCTGGATCTCAAGCCCCGATCCTTTTGACTTCGGTTGGACCGGTCGGACCGCGCGCATTCGCTCGGCTCGGATCGAGCGCGTCCCGCAAGCCGTCTCCCAAAAAGTTGAAGGCCAGCATGGTGATAAAAATGGCGAGGCTCGGAAAGATGATCAGATGAGGATAGAACTTCAATGCCTTCCACCCCTCGTTCGCCAAGGTGCCCCAGCTGGCCGCCGGCGGCGTGAGTCCCAGGCCGATAAAGCTGAGGGTCGACTCGGCGAGGATGGCGGAAGGAATCCGAAAGGTGAGTGTCACCGTCAGGATGCCGACGGTATTTGGGAGAATATGTCGAAAGAGAATCCGGGGATGCGGCGCTCCCATCGCCCTGGCCGCCTCGATGTAGCTCAGCTCCTTAAATCGAAGCACTTCGCCGCGGATCAGACGGGCCACGGTGATCCATCCCACCAAGCTCAAGGCCAAAAAGACGCCGAGAATCCCACGGCCGATCACCACCGTGATGAGAATGATCAGAAGCAGATCGGGCAATGCATAGAGAACATCGACCGCCCGCATCATGAGATTATCGGTCTTCCCTCCGACATATCCGGAGATCGCTCCATAAAGGGTCCCCAGGATCAAAGCCGAGAGGGCGGTGAGGAGACTGACCGACATCGACACCCGTGTTCCATAGATGAGCCGGGAGAAGAGGTCTCGCCCGAGCTCGTCGGTTCCCATCCAGTGGGCCCGGCCGGGGGGAGAGAGACTCTCCGACGCGTTCTGCAGATCGAACGGATAGGGGGCCATTCTGTTTCCGAACAGGGCCACGGCCAACAGGAGGACGATCACCCCCAGGGCGGCCAGCGCAACCCGATCGTGTTTAATTTTTTTCCAGAAAAGCCTTTCGTCGCCGTTCATCCCTACTCCAGTCGAACCCGCGGATCGATCATCGTATAAAAAATATCGACCAGCAAGTTCGCGATCACAATCAGGACCGCGTAGATCAACGTCACCCCCATGATCAAGGGGTAATCGCGATTCGTGACCGCCGTAATGAAGAACTTTCCCATGCCGGGGATCGAGAAAATAAATTCGACCACAAAGGACCCGGTCACCAGCGCCGCGGTGAGGGGCCCCAAGATCGTGACGACCGGGCTGACGGCATTTTTCAGAATATGGCGGAAGAGGATCGCCCCCTCCGAGAGTCCCTTGGACCGGGCGGTCCGGACGTAGTCTTGCCGGTTGGTTTCCAGGATGCTCGACCGGGTCAGACGCGCGATGTAGGCGGCCGGGGCCAGCCCGAGCGTGATCGCGGGGAGTACAACATGCGGGAGCCCTTCCCAGAGCGCGGGCGGAAAAATCTTATAACGATGGGAGAGAAGATAGACCAGCAGCGCTCCCAAGACAAAATTCGGCGTCGAAATCCCCGCCGTGGCGAAAAACATGCTGATCCGATCCCAAAGGGTATGCGCCGTGACGGAAGAGATCATCCCTGCAATGAGGCCGAACAGAATCGCGATGCCCAAAGCGAGCAGGCCGAGCTGAATCGAAACAGGAAGAGTATCCCCGATGACATCGTTGACCGTCCTTCCCAAATATTTGTATGACGGCCCGAGATCCCCCTGGATCAGCCCTTTCAGATAGAGAAGATATTGCCGGTGAATCGGCTGGTCGAGATGATACTTCGCCTCGACGTTGGCCTTGATCTCCGGGGGAAGTTTCTTCTCCCGATCAAATGGCCCCCCCGGAACCAGATGCATGATGAAGAAAGTGAGGGTCGCCACGATCCAAAGAACGGGAACAGCCCATAAAAGTCTGCGAAGAATGTAGGAGATCATCGTAAGTCCTAAATAACGTGAGGCGTTAGGCGTGAGGCGTAAGGGGTAAGATCAAAGGACTTTAGATCTCTTACCCTTTACGCCTCACGTTACTTTCTTTGTCGCCTCACGGCCTTTAACACGCCTCACCTGTTTTAAATAAAGAAGGTCCATCGCATTCACCTTCATGCCTTGAATCGACGGCTTGATCAGAAGATTCTGGGCCGCGAAGAAGAGCGGCATGATCGGGACCTCCCTTTCGGTCAGGATCCGTTGGGTTTCATCATAAAAGGCGCGCCGCTTCGACTCGTCCGGCTCGCTCGCCGCCTCCGATATCAGACGATCATAGTCGCCGCTCTTCCAGCGGGTATAGTTGTTTCCGCTCGTTCCGGTAAAAAGGTTCATGAAGTTATCAGGATCCGGATAATCGGCCCCCCATCCGAGCCGGAAGATTTGCGGCGTATCATCCCTTAACCGCTTCAGATAGACCTTCCACTCCATATTATCGAGCTCGACCGAAACTCCCAAATTCCGCTTCCATTGCGCTTGAATATTCTCCGCGATCAGCCGATTGGTCGGATCGGTGTTGAAGGCGAGGGTGACCGGCGGCAACCCCGCCCCGCCGGGATGGCCCGCCTCCGCCAAGAGCGCCTTCGCTTTCGCGGGATTGAAACCGAGCCCGATCTTCGGATTGTGACCGAACATCCCCTCCGGAATCCAAGAGGTGGCGGGGATCTCCCCGCCTTTTAAGATGCGCGGAATTTCGCTCCGGTCGACCGCCATCGAAAAGGCCTGACGGACGCGAACATCATTGAAGGGGGGCTTCTCGGTATTGAATCCGTAATAATACCCTCTCAAGAACGGGGCATGGATGTAATCCGGATGAGTTTGATACCGTGGGATCGCGACGGGCGGAAGGGCGACCCGGTCGAGATGGTCGGTCTCGTAAAGGGTCAGCGCGGTCGTCTCTTCCTCCACGACGTAGAACATCACCCGATCGAGCGCCGGCCGGCCGCCGTAATAGCGATCATTCGCCTCCAGGATCAGACGATACTCATGCCGCCATTCGTTTAATCGGAACGGGCCGCAGGTGATCAGATGCGCCGGCTCGGTCCATCGATCTCCATATCGCTCGATCACATCCCGCCGCAACGGGAAGGTGGCGGTAAATGTGGTGATGGAGGGGAAGTAGACCGCCGGTTTCTTCAGCTCCACTTGAAGGGTCTTTTCATCAAGCGCCCTCACCCCGACCTGATCGGGATCTTTGATCTCCCCGCCGTTGTACTCGGCCGCATTTCGAATGTCATAGAGAAAGTAGGCATATTCGGAGGCGGTTTTGGGATCGAGAAGGCGCTTCCACGAATACTCGAAATCGTGCGCCGTCACCTTCCGGCCGTCGGTCCAGAAGACATCGTCCCGAAGATGAAAAAGATAACGAAGCCCATCGGATGAAACGTCCCACTGTTCGGCGATAGCCGGCTGAGGGCGGAGCTGTTCGTCGTACTCGGCCAATCCCTCCATCAGATTTTCGATCACTCTGATCGAGACGTTATCGGTCGCCAGCGACCAATCGAGCGTCGGCGGCTCCGAAGTGATGTTCATTCGAAAGACCGATTTCGTATCCGGCTCGCGCGCCGGTTTCCTCTCCACGAAGAAAACCATCGAGAGGAACAACAGCGGCGCCAGGAAGATCCATTTCTTCATCGCATTTCATGATAGGCAATTTTCGTCGATGTGTAAAGCGGTCAAAACAAGTGATGGGAGTCGGAAGGGCTGATCCATTTTTCTTTTTTCCGCCTTCCGTCTATCCCCTCCCGTGTTTTTCGTCTGTAAAGCGCTTGTCAAAATCAACAAACTCCGCTATGATGGCCCGCCATGGCGCCGACTGTTTTCTTAACTCGAACCCTTCCCGATCCGATCATGAGAGAGCTCCGCCGGCGCTTCCGCCTCCGGTTCAACCGTGAAGACCGGCCCCTCTCCAAAGCGGAAATTCTCCGGGGTGTCCGAAAAGCGGACGGGCTCATCTCGATGCTCAGCGACGCCATCGACCGGGAAATCATCGAGGCCGCGCCGGATCTTCGCGTCATCGCCAATTACGCCGTCGGCTACAATAACATCGATTTGAACGCCGCGAGAGAACGCGGAATGGTCGTGACGAACACCCCGGGGGTCCTCACCGAAACGACCGCCGATTTGACCTGGGCGCTGATCCTGTCGGTCGCCCGGCGCATCCCTGAAGCCGAACAGTTTGCCCGCTCCGGAAAGTGGACCGGATGGGCCCCCACTCAACTCCTGGGAGGAGACGTCTTCGGAAAAACGCTCGGCATTGTCGGACTGGGGCGGATCGGACAAGCGGTCGCGCGACGGGCCGCCGGATTCGAAATGCGGGTCGTCTACACAAGCCGCCGCCGTCTCCCGATCCGGGAGGAGAAGCGCTTTCGGGCCTCCTTCCTCCCGTTATCCGACCTGCTGAGAGAGTCGGACTTTGTCTCGCTGCATCTCCCGTTGACGCCGGAATCGCGCCATCTGATCGACCGAAAAGCCCTCCGGCGGATGAAACCGACGGCTTTCCTGATCAATACGGCGCGAGGTCCGATCATCGATGAAGAAGCGCTCATCGAAGCGCTTCGAAATAAACAGATTGCGGGAGCGGGTTTGGATGTATTCGAGAA
This sequence comes from Candidatus Manganitrophaceae bacterium, assembly GCA_004297235.1. Classification (GTDB taxonomy): domain Bacteria; phylum Nitrospirota; class Nitrospiria; order SBBL01; family Manganitrophaceae; genus Manganitrophus. The sequence goes on from SCUR01000364.1 coordinate 13,354, forward strand.
CGAACCGGCGATCCCCCGTGAATTGCGCGAAATCAAAGAAGCCGTTCTTCTCCCCCACGTCGGGTCGGCCTCCCTCGAAACCCGGATTCGAATGGGCCGGATCGTTCTGGAGAATATCGTTGCCGTCCTTACGGGGAAGAAACCGCCGAATATGGTAAAATAGAACCGAATCGAGAAGGATGAAACCATGGTTTTTAACAGATTTGTTTGGATAATCATTCTTTTTACGCTGACAACAACGGCCGCTCCGGCCTGGGCGATTAAGCCGCGCCCGCCGTTGCAGCTCTCCTTCCAACAGACCGACCTCTCGGGAGGAGAAAGCCGATTGACGATGATCGCCGTCGCCAATATCGACCTTAACCGGGTCACCCTTTCAATCGAGCTCCCGCCCGGCCTATCCCTGGTTGCGGGAGAGGAGCAATGGGAAAATGCGATGAAAAAGGGAGAGACAAAAAAGCTCGAGTGGGTTGTGCAGAGCCCGAACCAGGCTCCCCGGAAAGTAACCGGCAAGGCCGTTATTGAATCGAGCGCCGGAGAAAAGTTTGTAGAGCAAGCCACCCTCACCCTCAACGAAGCAGAAAAAGAAACGCCGCTTCGCACCCCTTCGGTCAAGCGGAAAGAAGGGGGAGAAACCATCCTCGAATTTAAGGGAAAATAAGACGATGCTGAATCGGATCCGCTTTCAAGCTGCGCTCGGACTCTGTCTCCTTCTTTTATCCGCCTGTGGAGGAGGCGGCGGCGGGAGCGGCGGCGGCGCCATCACCCGGATCGAGATCACCCCTCAGCAGGGAAGCGTGGCCGTCGGAGACAAGCGCACCTTCTCCGCGGCCGCAAAGACCTCTTCCGGAGGGACCGCCGACAACGTCTCCTTTTCCTGGCGCTCGCTCGATCCTTCCATCGCCGCCGTCGATGCAAACGGGGTGGTCACCGGAACGGGCATCGGGGTCACGACCCTCATCGCCACCTTCGGGACGAACAGCGGAAGCGCCACGGTCGGCGTCTTCAGCACCGCTGCGGGCCAGAGCAATCTCAATCTGTCCGGAACGGTTCTCTATGAAGACAAATCTTATGACATCACCGGCTTCACCGGCGCCTTGGTTCCAACGCCGGTCCGCGGTGCGATTATCAATGTGATCGCCATCGACGGCTTTGCGACGATTGCGACCGGCGCGACCGATGACACCGGCGCCTTCAATTTTTCTTCGATCGACAACTCAGCGCGGCGCGGCGGCGTTTATCTTCAGGTGGTCGCCAAGACCGAGCCGAATAATTTAAATCAGATTGAAATTCGAAGCAACCCCACCGATCAGGCCCTTCTTTCCTTGATCTCTTCCGCGTTCGACGACAGCAGCGGGACCAATTTCACGGGACTTCAGGTCACCGCGACCGCCGCTTCCGGGATCGGCGGCGCCTTCAACATCCTCGATGTCTTCTCAACCGCAAGCGAGCTGATCCGGCAAAACGGCGGCCCCTGCACTACGACTTCCAGCGATCCTTGCGTCCCTCCCCTTCTGGTCGCCTACTGGGAGCCCGGAAGCACGGAAGGAACCTTCTATGACGATCAGTTGGATGCGATCTTTATCCTCGGCGGCGGCGACGCGCAGGGGGACACCGATGAATATGACGATTCGGTCATCGCCCACGAATACGGTCACTTCGCCGTTCGTCATTTCTCCAAAGACGACTCGCTCGGCGGAGAACATTTTATCACCGATCACGATCAGGATATCCGGTTAAGCTGGTCGGAGGGATGGGGGAATTTCTTCTCCAGCGCCGTTCGAAACGACGCGGTTTACGTCGACACGGCTTCGAACGGGGCGACCTTTTCGTTCAACCTGGAAGACTACTCTTCCCCTCAATCGGTGACGTTGAAGAACTCCGCAATATATACCACCAGTGAGATCGCCGTGGCGGGAGTGCTGTGGGATATTTTTGACGATTCATCCGTTACCTCGTCGATCACCGAGCCGCACGACACACTGACCCTCGGCTTCGGACCGATCTGGCAGACCCTCTTGAGCTTTTCAAATGCGACCCCGGCCACGATGGAGACTTTCTGGCTTCAATTTGAATCGATCGATCCGGGCTCCGCCGCGGCTCTTCAATCGATCATGACGGAGCGGAAGATGGAGTTCGCGGTCGATGCGTCCGAAGCAGGGGAAACCGCACTCGTGGTCAACGGTTCATTACAGCACCATACGCTTTATCAGGCCGCTCCGGCGCCGCCCCAGAACGATGAGGATGTCATCCCATTCTCGGTCCAAGCGGGCGTCCAGTACACCCTGGAGACCTTCAATCTGACCAACGGGGCCGACACGCTCCTGACCCTCACCGATACG
>SCUR01000365.1 GCA_004297235.1 Candidatus Manganitrophaceae bacterium
CCTCGGATCGACCGGCTTCCTCGGAGCGAACCTCATTCGCGCCCTCCTCGACAAGCGCTACGACGTGCGCGCCTTTCACCGTCCCGACAGCGCCACCCTCGGAATTGACGGGTTGCCGGGAGAGACCGCCCTCGGCGACTTCGATGATCGAGATTCGTTGCTGAAAGCGATGGCCGGTTGCGAGGCGGTCTTTCACGCGGGGGCGTATTATCCGACCGGACCGATCCCGGCGAAAAAAGCGGTCCAGCGCGGCGTGACGCAGCTGCGGTCGGTGATGGAGGCGGCGCTGCAGGCCGGCGTTCGCCGTCTGATTTATGGAAGCTCCCTCACGACGATCGGTCCTCCGGCGACCGGCGGCCTCGCAGACGAGCGGTGTTCCTTTCGGACCCGGTATCCCGACAATCCCTATTTGATGTCAAAAGCGGCGATGGAAGAGGAGGTCCGGCGGTATGTCCGAGATCGCGGCCTGCCGGCGGTGATCGCGGTCCCGACGGTGCTGATCGGCCCCTATGACGTGAAGCCGACGAGCGGAAAACAGATCCTCCTGATCGCACGGAAAATGCTTCCCTTTTACATTGAAGGGAAGACCAATGTCGTCGATGTGCGGGACGCGGCGCGGGGGATGGTTCAGCTTTTGGAGCGAGGACGAATCGGAGAGCGATATCTCCTCGGCGGGGTCAACACAATGCAGAGTGAGTTCAACCGGGAAGTCGCCAAAATCGCCGGCGTCCGCCCCCCGCTCCTTCCGCTCCCATTCACCTTGAGCCATTGGGGAAGCAAAGGGGGAGATTTTCTCTTCTCCAAGCTCCTCCGGCAAGATCCGCCGGTCCCGAGCTTTTTCCTGGAGCTCCTTCAGGAGCTGCGGCACTATGATCTAACGAAAGCCCAAACCGAAGTGGGATATAAACCGGGGCCGATCGAACCGGCCATCCGGGACACTCTTCAATGGTTTCGCACCCACCACTATCTATAATCGGCGGCCGTTCAGAAAGCAGCTTAACTCCCCAGCTTCTCCGCGATGACTTTGTCCGCGGACCACTTTCCCCCGCCGGCCAGGACGAGCGCAGCACAGATGGCAATCACCAAGAGATGATATTCGTATCCTTCGCCGGTTTGGTTCCCAAACCAGTTCATAAAAAAGCCGGTCGGTATATGGACTAACGTGATCGCTCCGATCATAATGATGGCGAGGCTTGCTGCGGCGAATCGGGTCAGTAACCCGGCGATCAACAGGAGGGCGCCGATCGATTCCCCCATGATGATGAGGAAAGCCACCACTCCCGGCAATCCCATCTTCTCCGTAAAGAACCCCATCGTTCCGGAAAATCCGAACCCGCCGTACCAGCCCAATAGTTTTTGAGCGCCATGCGGAAAAATGACGATTCCCATCATCACCCGCAGGACCAGATTGGACCAGGCATCTTCCGTTTGAAAAAGTGCTTTCATCTTTTTTCCCCCAAGGATTTTTAGTGTTCTTTCGGGGGCGGCGGAGAGTTCCGCCGCCCCCGATTCCGTTACAACCGACAGCGTGTTATTTTTCGATGTCGAATTCATGTTCTCTCCAAGAGCGGAAGCCCCCTTCCAATTCCATCACAGGGTAGCCCTTGTCGGAAAATTCCACCGCCGCGGCCGCCGCCAAATGACAGACCTGAGAGTAGCAGTAGAGCAGGTTGGTCTTGTCTTTGCGAAGGCCTTGCAGTCTCTGCCAACGGTCTTTCGGCAAGTTGACCGCGCCGGGAATATGCCCTTCCCGGTAATCTTCTTCAGCGCGGACGTCGATCACATTGACTTCTCCGGCCCCGATCATCCGATCCAGCTCGACCGGCCCGGTGGTAAAAGCCATCTTGGCCTCGAAATAGGCTTTGGCTTTCGCCGGGTCGTGTACCTTCACTTCTGTTGCCATCGCTTCCTCCTTCATTCAGTTTTTATTTTTTTGTTCGAAACTCTCTTTCAGACGAAGCAGAAGTTCCCGCAACGTCTTCATTTCGGCCCCCGTCAACGCTTGCTCGAAAAACGGCTTCATGTAATAAATATGTTTCGGAAACACTTCTTGAAATTTCTTTTCCCCTTTTGAGGTCAGCCGAATGATCGTGGCGCGGCGGTCCGCTTGAGAGGGAACCCGTTCCACCAACCCTTTCGCTTCCAACCGATCCAACACGCCGGTCAGCGTTCCCTTGGTGACCAGCGTCTCATCCGAGAGCTGCTTGCAGGTCATCCCCTCGGTATCGCCGAGGGTCGCGATCACATCGAACTGGGAGAGGGTAAGACCGAGGGCGCGGACATGGCGATCATCCTTTTCGAGGAATGCATAAAACGCTTCGACCAGCGGCCGCAGGACTTTGAGGAAGGGCTCGTCTCCGGGATCTTTCGGGGGTGGGGTCATCCGCTTCTCCTCACACGATTATTTTACTAATCAGTATAGTCCTAATTAGAACTAATGTCAAGGTGTCCTAAACCCAGGTAGTGGGTCAGTTTGGGCTAAGCGGTTTTATTTTGGGCCGTCATTCCCGCGAAAGCGGGAATCCAGAGCCCTTCAGACCTAATTCACTGGATTCCCGATTAAACATTCGGGAATGACAAATTCAAACTGACCCACTACCTAAACCCACAGCCATGCCGTCTGAAAGATCATTGACGATCTCATATCCGATGCATCTTCGTAGAAAAACCTTGTCTCCTCAACCGGACTCTTCCCCGCTGTTTCCGCCCCACCTTTCACCCTCCTCCTCAACTATAGTACGATATTAGTATCGGCCGTTGATTGGACCTCCGGACTCCGGAGGGTTTCACTGATCTGTCTGCGCTCCTCATCACTTTTTCGAACAAGGTGTCGTTTACAAGCACGCTTCCTCTTCTTGTGTAACGCGGGATTCCATCCATGATGAAAAGTGAACCGACGCCCTCCTCTCTGACAGGAATTCCATTGGATCTTCTTTCTCTCTTCTTGGAAATATCTCTCCTCTCAAGACTTCTTCTTTTGATATTCATCGGTTGGGTTGTTTTTCCTCCGATCGCATCGGCGGAGGAAAAGGTTGAAGTAAAGATCGAGGGGGTGGGAGGAGCCCTTTTAGAAAATATCCGTGCCTATTTAGGTCTTGAGAAACCCCCTCCGTCTTTGACGGAACCGACCGTGAGGCGCCTCTTTCGCCGGGCGCCGGACGAGATCGGCCAAGCGCTTCAGGCCTTCGGCTATTATCATCCTCGAATCGACTCGGAGCTGACCCGCACCGATCAGGGATGGATCGCCCGGTTCAAAGTGGATCCCGGGCCGCCGGTCCATATCGCCCGTTTGGACCTTACGATAACCGGCGAGGGAAACGACGATCCCGAATTCAGACGTCTCCGGGGAAACCTGCCTCTCCGGGAAGGAGAGACCCTCAATCATGGACATTACGAAGAAGCAAAAAACAGGCTCCAAAATTTAGCGGCGGAGCGCGGCTACTTCGATGCGCATTTCGTCAGCCACCGGATCGAACTCGATCTTCAACGGAACGAAGCGATTGTTCAACTCGACTTCGACACCGGCGCGCGATATCGACTGGGAGAGGTCCGTTTTCAGCAAGAAGAGGAGGTTTTCAACCCCCTTTTTCTGTCGCGCTTCGTTCCCTTCAAACCGGGAGAGCCTTACCATGCCGATCAGATCCTCGCCTTAAATAACGCGCTGGTGAACAGCGGCTTCTTTACCCGTGTTGATATTCGTCCTCTTCGAGAAGAAGCGAACGAGCATCTTCTCCCGATCGAAGTCACCGCGATTGCCCGGAAGAAATATCAGCTCTCCGCGGGACTCGGATATGGAACCGACACCGGTCCCCGCGCCATTCTCGGCTGGGAGAATCATCGTATCAACCAGTGGGGACATCGCTTCAAATCCGAATTGGAGCTCTCTTTGTTGAGGAAAAGATGGACGGCCGATTATCAAATACCGCTCCGGCGGCCCGCCACCGACAAATTCGATTTTCAAGCCGGGATCCAACAGGAGGAGACCGTCACCTCAGAGAGCCGCCTTGCCGAAGTCGGCCTCAGCCGCAGCGTTCTTCTCGGAAGCGAGTGGATCGAAACGCTCTTCATCAATTACCGCGCGGAGAAATTCGAGGTCGGCGACGTGCAAGGAAATTCTCGGTTGATTCTGCCGGGGGTCACCTTCTCGCGGACCCTAACCGATGGAAGGCTCGTCCCCCG
>SCUR01000366.1 GCA_004297235.1 Candidatus Manganitrophaceae bacterium
CCTCGATTTTGGGCGTGTCGGACATGCGGATCAACCGGTAATCGTTGAAGTTGGACTGCTCGACCCGCCCGTTTTTGATGGTGATGGCGTCGAGGAGAACCGGCGCCAGCCCGAAGATGAGCCCGCTTTCAATCTGGCCTTTGACATGTCCGGGATTAATCGCGGTGCCGCAGTCGACCGCACAGACGACCCGCTCCACCCGGACATCGCCCGCTTTGGAAACGGAGACCTCTGCAACCATTCCGAGGTAGCTCCCCCAAACACGGCTGACCGCGATGCCGCGCCCTTTGCCCGCCGGCATCGGTTTTCCCCAGCCGGCCTCTTTGGCGACCTTTTCAAGGACCGCTTTGGCCCGTTTATCTTTCGAGAGGTGCTGCCGTCGGAATTCGACCGGATCTTTTCCCGCCGCGTGCGCCAGTTCGTCCATCAGACTCTCCTGGACGAAGGTGTTATGTCCCACGCTCACACCGCGCCAGAATCCGGTCGGAACACCGGGCGGCTCCTTCGCGACATAATCGACCTTGACATTCTGAAGGTCATACGGATACTGCCGCACCCCGTCCATCGCATCCGGATCGATCTTGTCTTCCAAGATCAACATCGGCGCGTAGCGGGCCACGACGCTCGAACCGACCAAGCGATGACTCCAGGCGACGATTTTTCCATTTTTATCGACACCGGCCGAGACTTTGTCGTAGTAATAGGGACGATAGACGTCATGTTGGATATCCTCCTCCCGTGTCCAGACCAGTTTCACCGGGCGATCGAAATTTTTGGCGATCAGGATTGTCTGAACCAGGACGTCCATCTCCAGCCGCCGGCCGAAACCGCCGCCGAGCCAATGGTTGTGAATCGTCACCTGCTCCGGCTTCAAGCCGGTGACTTTGGCCGCGACCACTTGGGTGATAGACGGGGTCTGAGTACCGATCCAAACCTCACAGCCGTCGGGCCGGATATGAACGGTGCAATTCATCGGCTCCATGGTGGCATGGGCGAGGAAGGGAAGCTCATAGGTCGCATCGACCCGTTTGGCCGCCTCTTTTAATCCTTTCTCGGGATCCCCTTCGTTGCGGATCACCAACCCTTCCGACTCCGCCGCCTTGACCAGATCGCGGACGACGTCGGTGTTGCTCACGTGGGCGTGCGGCCCCTCGTCCCAGGTGATTTCCAACGCCTCGAGGCCCTGCTTGGCCGCCCAGAAGTGATCGCCGACCACCGCCACCGCGTTCTCCAGCTTAATGACCTTCTGGACACCCTTGATCTTCATTGCTTTCGCGTCATTCACCGATTTCAGCTTCCCTCCAAAAACCGGAGAGGCCTTGATCGTCGCGACGAGCATCTCGGGCAGACGGACATCGATGCCATAGAGTGGTGCGCCTTTGACCTTTTCCGGCGCCTCGATGCGGGAGATCGACTGGCCGATGACCTTAAAGTCCTTGGGGTCTTTTAGCTTGACCCCATTCCGGACTTCCGTCGGCGGCGTATTTCCATCGAAGAGGAAGAAGTATCGGGGCGGCACATCGGCTTTCGGCGGGTCCATTTTCGCGACCGCGTCGACAAGCTCGCCATAGGGGGCCTTGCGCTTGCTGGCATCATGATAAACGACCCCCTTCTCCGTTCGGAGGGTCGAGGAATTGACGTTCCATTGCTTCGCCGCCGCGGCAATGAACATCGACCGGGTGATGGCGCCGACCTGGCGCATCGGCAGCCAGAGGCCGGCGATCGAAGACGACGCCCCGGTCAGCTGGACGCCGGAGGGGATCCCGTAGACCGGATCGTTCGGCGGCGCATGCTCTATCTTGAAATCGGCCGGATCGACGTCGAGCTCCTCGGCCACCAGCTGCGCGGTCGAAGTATGAATCCCCTGCCCCATATCGGCCCGCGGCGCGATAAATGTGATCTTGCCGTCGCGCCCGACTTTTAGATACGCATTCGGCTTCAACGGAAGACCGGCCGGCTGGGCTTGCTCCTCTCCCCACGCAGGGAGCGTTCCGAAGTGCACCGCCAAGACCAAACCGGCGGCGCCGACGCCAAACATCTGAAGGAAAGCGCGCCTCGACACCTCTTTCGGCACTTCTTTTTCAAGAGCTGTTCTCTGAGGAAGCTCCGTGTCCGTCTTTTTTTTCGGCGGTATTGTCATGCCCTTCTCCTTTGAGTAATCTTTGATGTCTTGTTGGGATTAGACGCTCTTTGCCGCCTGTTTGATCGCGGCGCGGATTCTGGGATAAGTCCCGCAGCGACAAAGGTTGCCGGACATCGCCGAATCGATCTCGGCATCCGATGGATTTTTTTTCTGCGTTAAGAGGGAAGCGGCCTGCATGATCTGGCCCGGCTGACAGTAGCCGCACTGCACAACATCGAGCTCGAGCCAGGCCTGCTGCACACGGTGGCCGACCTCGTTGCCGCTGATCGCCTCGATCGTGAGGATTTTCTTGCCGACGGCTTTCGACGCCGACGTCATGCACGAGCGGGCGGCCACCCCGTCGAGATGGACGGTGCACGCCCCGCAGAGGCCGGCCCCGCAGCCGAATTTCGTTCCGGTCAGACCGAGAACATCCCGAAAGACCCAGAGCAGCGGCATGTCATTCGGCACATCGACTTCAAAATCTTTGTTGTTAATATTCAGTGTCAGCATTGCCGTCTCCTTATGATAATAGGGGCGTCTAAAACAATGTATTGTCATTGAACATCGAACATCCTGCTCTAAAGCGGAGATGCCAAAACATTTCAGGAGGAAGTCTTCGGGGCGGATTTAACAACCAGGAAGTATACCAAAGAACGATAAAAACGGTAGGATCGCGGCGGCTCCGGCAGACCTTTTTGATCATGTCCGGTCTATCCCAAGAACTCCCTATGTAACGAAGGTCGCCTCTTAATGTAAGCGTCTTTACTTGCGATGAGATCACTACTTTGGGCGATATCCCCCTTGCTCTTTCGAGTCAATTGATCGCCCGGGGAAGAGGCTGATACACTCACCAATCACAGACATTGCTTCGAGGATGCCGATTGGGATTCTCCGCCGAGGCGGAAGGCGCCCCGCATCCGCGTTTCTTGTTAAGCCGAGGAACGACCGGCTCAATCGGATTGAGTCTAGAACCTTTTCAAGGAGGAAACCGATGCGTGCAATGGTTTATCGCGGTCCCTATCGAGTTCGCGTGGAGGAAAAGGAAATTCCATCGATCGAGCATCCGAATGACGCGATCGTTCGAGTCACGCGGGCGGCGATCTGCGGCTCCGATCTTCATCTTTATCATGGGATGATGCCCGACACGCGCGTGGGGATGACGTTCGGACATGAGTTCACCGGCATCGTCGAAGCCGTCGGCGCGTCCGTTCAGAACCTGCAACGGGGTGATCACGTTCTGGTCCCGTTCAATATCAGTTGCGGCTCGTGTTTCTTCTGCGTCAGGGAGCTTTACAGCAACTGTCACAACACGAACGCGAACGCGAGCGCCGTCGGCGGCATCTACGGCTACTCGCATACCGCCGGCGGCTATGACGGCGGCCAGGGCGAGTACGTTCGCGTGCCGTTCGCCGACGTCGGACCGAGCAAGATTCCGGAATGGATGGATGAAGAGGACGCGGTCTTGCTCACCGACGCATGCCCCACGGGGTATTTCGCCGCCGAATTGGGCGAAATCAAAGAGGGCGACGTGGTCGTGGTCTTCGGCGCCGGCCCGGTCGGACTTTTCTCTGCCAAATCTTCATGGCTCATGGGGGCCGGTCGGGTGATCGTCATCGACCATCTCGATTATCGGCTTGAGATGGCCAAGCGCTTCGCACAGGCCGAGACGATCAACTTCACGGAGCACGACGACATCGTGATGCATCTGAAAAAGATCACCGATTTTCTCGGTGCGGACGTTTGCATCGACGCGGTCGGATGTGAAGCCGACGGAAGCTTCTTCCAGGTGCTGACCTCCAGCAAGCTGAAGCTGCAGGGGGGCTCGCCGGTGGCGCTCAACTGGGCGATCGACTCCGTCCGGAAGGCCGGCAACGTGGTTGCCATCGGAGGCTACGGCCCGCTCTTCTCCGCCGTAAAATTCGGCGATGCGATGAACAAAGGGTTGACCATCCGGACGAACCAATGCAGCGTCAAGCGGCATTGGCCCCGCTTATTCGAGCATGTTAAAAACGGCGTGCTCAAACCGAGCGAGATTGTCACGCATCGCATCCCGCTCGAGGAGATCGCGGAAGGCTATCACATTATGTCGAGCAAGCTCGATCACTGCGTCAAACCGTTAGTGCTCCCCCAAGCAGCCTAGAAAAGGAGAACGTCCATGGCATACACAGCACAAAAGCCCAAAATTGCGTACGACACCCACGAGCTTCGCAATCGGATCGTCGGATGGGGGGTCGATCTCGATCCGAAAAATCGGCCGGCCGTTCCGAAGGAGAAATTCAACGCGAACACCGGCGCGCATTGGGATTTTCCTGAACGGCAGGTAGAGCGCTGGCCGCGGGAGAAATCTCCCGAGCACAAATTTTTGACGCCCGTCTTCGGCACCGCCTGTCCGCCCAAAGGACTCTCCGGGGCCGTCCGCCGATACGCCTATACCTTCAGCGAAGGGCGCACGGCGCACTGGCTCCTTCTCTTGGGCGCCGATCGACTCGATGTGATCGAGAGCCGGCTGGGAGCGCTTCTGAGAGGTCGGCCGGACAATCCGATCACGGAGACCGGCGTGCTCAGCGAGTTTAAGCGCCACGGAATTCGATCGCGAATCGGACAGCACCGGGCGGACATCAAACACCAAGCGGTCGATTTGCTCCTGTTCGCGGCCACCTACGCTGCGATTGGAAGCGCCGTTTACTCTCTGGGCCGCGCCGTGGCACGCGGTGCCCGCACAGACCGTTGAAACCGGTGAGCGAAGCGACATCGGTGCAGCATCGCCCTTCGAGGAAAAAATCCAGAGGCCCGCGACAGATTCGTAACGGGCCTCTTTCCCGCGAATCCCTCTCCCGCCGATCCGCCGCATCGAACCGATGCACCCTTTTACAAACAGCCATCTAAACCAAGCCCCTCCGACCGATTCTAAGCTATACTTCAGAGAAGGGTCTCCGCCAAGATCGATCACGGCTCCCCCAACCGGATACATTGTCTCTGACCCGCAACGGCGCTGTTCTAATGAAGAGAGTCATTTGATGGCGGAAGGTAAAACGGTGCTTAAAATTCTTTTCGGAGCCCTGCTCCTTTCTTCCGTGGTCGCCTGCGCATCGACGTCCGACCCCGTTTCCTCCGTAGCGACCATGAGCCGCGATCAACTGGAGCAGCAGCATATCGATATTCTCTGTCGGGGCTACGGCAAGGGGGGATATGAGCCTGTTCGATCAGAGCTGATTCGGCGCGGAGCGCTGACCGCCGAGGAATGGAAGCTGGTCGAGCAGCATCAGATTCGGATCGGGATGAGCGAGTGCGGCCTGGTCGCCTCTTGGGGAAAGTCCGGCGTCTATGTGACCCGAAGCCGCTCAATGCTCTCCACCGAGACGGTGACTGATTGGACCTTTCAGGACTGCAGTGCGTGCAAAACCCGTCATGTCACCACCCGCGACGGGAAAATCGTTCAGTGGGAGCCGTAGCGCGAGACGGGACGGGTCGAACGCCGGGTCCGCTCGATCAAAAGAGATCGATCGCTCAATTCGGCTAATTGTTTTCGGTTCTCGAAGGGGAAGCAGCGGAATCGTCCCGGAAAACATGGACGCGATTGCGGCCGGCCCGTTTGGCTTCGTAGAGCGCTTTATCGGCGCGCTGGATCAACTCCTCGGGAGTCGGCAGACGGGTCTCATCCGGTTTCAGCATGCCGATGCCGAAGCTGCAGGTTAAGACGGCTTCCTCCGGTAGCAGCTTCTCGCTGGCGGTGGCCTCCCGCAGCCGCTCGGCGACCGCCAACGCTTCCTCCGCATCGGTCTCCGACATCAACAGAATGAACTCCTCCCCGCCATATCGCGCGATGGTATCATAAGGACGGATAATCAGGGCAAAAAGTTTCGCCAAGCCGTGCAGCACCTGATCGCCCACCACATGGCCGTAACGGTCGTTGACCGCTTTAAAGTGATCGATGTCGATCAACAGGAGGGATAACGGCCGATGCAGGCGAAAGGCCCGATCCATTTCAGCGGCGAGAATCTCGCTTAAGTAGCGCCGATTATACATGGCGGTCAGGGGATCCCGGATGGAGAGACTTTTGATCTCCTCGAGGGCCTGCTGTTTCTGGATCGCAATCACCGCCAGTGTGGCCAATCGCCGGAGGACTTCGAGCATGGAAGAGGTAAAGGTCCGGGATTTAAAATCATCATTATAGAGAATGCCGACCGGTCCCTTCTCCGAGAGAAGCGGAACGGCAATGAGAGAGCGAATCCCTTCCTTGAGAAGGACCGGATTGTTGAAGGAGGGGAATTCGGCAATATTGGGGATCAAAACCGGCTCGTTTCGTGAAAGAATATGTTCGGTGAGACCGCCGGGACGAACGGAATAGACGGGGTTTTTGAAAAACTCGGAGGAGAAACCCTTCGCGGCGACCAAGAAGAGTTGCTGCTTCTCTTTGTCAAAAATCGACAAGGAGCCGGCGGGCATTCCGGTCATCCGGATCCCTCCCATCACAATGGCTTCGAAAATCTGCTCCGATGTTTCGGAGCGGGAGAGCATTTGATTGATTTCCAAGAGAACGCGATGCTCTCCCAAATGCGCTCTCAATTGAATTTCCTGCTCCTCCAGCTCTTGGATCACACTCCACAGAAGGTAGGAGACCGCCCCCGTCACGACATCAAAAGAGCGGGATGGGAGATTGAGCAGGCGCGTGTGCATCAGATGATCTCCGGTGAGATCGAAGGTCAGATCGACATCCAGGCCTTGAAGAAACTGAAGGGGATCGCCGATGAAGACAGGGAGCCCGGCTTCCTGAGCCAGGAGGATGCCCGGCGCCTGCTCGTTCAAATCGGAGACCCCCACGATTTGAACCCAGTTGAATCGCAGCAGACGGGTTAAGACCGCTTTCCCCCCTTTCCCGGCCCCGATCAGGAAAACCCTTGTAAAACCCTCTTTATGAGAACCACTCACGTTTTTCATCCGCTGAAAGCTCATGAGGCCACCTCAATCCCATGAAAGTATTTATCGGCAAACCTGTCCGACACACCGATGTGAATCGATCACCCCTCCTACTAGGAGTTAATCAGATTTTCTGATCCTGTCAATGGAGCGCCCTACGGTCCGGCCCCTTCCTGCGCTCACCCGGCGCGGCATCTTCGGCCGGCATCCTTCTTGCTCTTCTAAGTCTATCAGACGCGCTTTCCGTCGAGGGATGTCCCGGAAGAAGAAGGGGGAAGCCGGCCATTCAGCGCGTCCGGGTCCCCTTCGCCGAGGAAACAACCTGCAACTTTCTTGCAAAAAAAGTCTTTCATGAGATTACACTTGAGACGGCGGGATTGGCTCTGCCTGATGTTCGGAGCTATTTTTTTATATGAAACCGGATATGCCGGCACCCTCTTTCATGATGAATTCGATCGGACCAGCGGCTTAGGCCCCTCCTGGAGGGTGACCGCCGGAAGCTTTAGCACCGACGGCAACGCCGCCCGCTCCCAGGGCGCAGCCAATGCCGCCGCCCTCACGCCGGGTTTGGGAACCGATGATTATCGGGTGGAGTCGGTGATCCTCATCCCTGCCGGCTCGGTCTACTCCGGGATCATTGCCCGCGGCAGGACCGATTCGAATTTTACCTTCGACCTCTACTCCGCCCAGCTCTCCGCCAACGGCGCCGTGAACCTTTATCGGCGGAATGCCGGCAGTTGGACCCTGTTAAAATCGGCCGCGGCCGGCATTGTCGCCGATAAAGCCTATACCCTCGGGCTGAGCGTGACCGGAAGCAACCCGGTCGAGCTGGCGGTCTTTCTGGAGGGGGCGTTGCTGTTCAGCTTCATCGACAGCTCTGCATCAAGAATCCTCTCCGGTATTCCCGGAATGATTAACTACAATAGTGGGGTTCAGTATGATCGGTTTACCGTCCTGAACGATTCCTCCCCCCCCTCCCCCAATCAATTTCCGACCGCCGCAATCTCCGTCAATCCGGCCTCCGGAACACCCCCTTTGACGGTCCACTTCGACGGCTCCGGCTCCTCCGATCCGGATGGAAGCATCGCCTCGTATCAGTGGGATTTTGGAGACGGGTCCAATGGAACCGGGCCGGTGATCGATCACACCTATCCGGCGGCCGGCACCTTCACTGCCACGCTGACCGTGACCGATCAACAAGGGGCCCGCGCCTCCGCGCAGAGCACCCTCACTGCAACCTCCAGCCGCGCGACCCTCTTCTCGGATGAATTTGATCGGACCGCCGGCTTGGGCTCCCGCTGGCGGTCGGTCGCCGGGAGCACGGCGACCGATGGAACCTTCGCCGTCTCAACAGGCTCCACCAATGCGGCCGCCCTCACGGCGAGCTTGGCCGCCGACGACTACATCGTGGAGGCGGTCCTCCTGGTTCCCGCGGGCTCGCTCTACTCCGGAATTGTCGCGCGCGGGAGGCCCGATTCGGCCTTTGCTTCCGATCTGTATTCCGCCCAGCTCTCCACCAATGGAACCGCCAACCTCTATCGAAGAAACGGAGGGACATGGACGCTGCTGAAATCGGCCCCGGCCGGCATTGTCGCCGGCAAAGCCTATCCCCTCCGTTTGAAGGTGAGCGGAAGCAACCCGGTCGCTCTCGACCTCTTTGTGGACGGCACGCTCCTTTTTAGCGTCAGCGACAGCACCCCCTCCCGGATTCTCTCCGGCGTTCCCGGAATCATCAACTACAACCCCGGGGTGAAATATGACCGGTTTGCCGTTTATACTGCGGCCAATGCGTTTCCGACGGCGCGGATGACGGCGGCTCCGACGTTCGGTCCTCCCCCGTTGACGGTTCGATTGAACGGCTCGACATCGTCCGATCCCGACGGCGTCCTGACCAGCTACGTTTGGAACTTCGGCGACGGGGCGAGCGGATCAGGCGCCGCCGTTGAACATACCTATACGACCGCCGGCACGTACGCCGTCACCCTCACGGTGACCGACGATGCGGGGACCAGCGCCTCGACCCACGCCAGCGTCGTCGCCGGCTCCGACCCCTCGACCGTCCCCCGCTTTGCCTACGCCGCCAACTCCGGCTCGAACGATGTCACGATGTACACGGTCGATCCTGCGACCGGTCTTTTGACGAAGCTCGGATCGATCGCCGCCGGGTCGCAGCCCTACTCGGTGGCGGTCGATCCGAAAGGGCGATTTGTTTACGCGGGGAATTTCGCGTCGAATAACATCTCGATGTATCGAATCGATCCGAGCAGCGGCCGCTTGACGGCGATCGGGACCGCGCAGACCGGCACCTCCCCCTATTCGATCGCCGTCGACCCCACCGGTCAATTCGTATATGCGGCGAATGAAAACTCGTTGACCGATGTCTGGATGTATCGGATCGATCCGAGCAGCGGCGCCTTGACATCGATCGGGACGGTCGATGCCGGAACCAGCCCGATCTCCATGACAGTGCACCCCTCCGGACAATTTGCCTATACGGCGAATACGATTTCCAACGACGTGACCATGTATCGGCTCGATGGGGCAACCGGAAAACTGACCCGCCTCGGAGAGGCGATCGGCGGATCGGGCGCCAATTCCGTCGCGGTGCATCCCTCCGGTCGGTTCGCCTATGTCGCCAATTACAACGCCAATGACGTTTGGGTCTACACCGTCGATACCGCGACGGGAGCGCTCACCAAGGTCGGTTCGGTCGCCGCAGGAACCCGGCCGTTCTCGGTCACGGTCGACCCCTCCGGCCGATTTGCGTACGTCGCCAACTCCTCTTCGAATACTCTCTCGATGTATCGGATTGACGGCACGACCGGCGCGTTGACCCCGATCGGCGCCGTCAGCAGCGGATCAGGCCCGCGCTCCATCGCCGCCGACCCCTCCGGTCAATTCGTCTATGTCGCGAATTTGAATACGAATGATATTTTTGTCTACGCGATCGATCTCAACAGCGGGCTCTTGACGCCGGAAGGGAGATTCCCCGCCGGAACCACGACCCGGTCGATCCGTGTAACGCGGGTCAAACCGTAATGCCGTTCCCATCGAAGACAGGGTGGCGATGCGGCCTCCGCGGTCCGGAAGGTGACGACGATCACCGATAAATGGGTAGCGCCTTTCACACAACGCGACAAAAATAGTCCCCTCCTCGCGGCGGAAGAACCGACCGCCGGAATCTCCTCGCCGGACATTTTCAAGAACCCTCCGACACGCTCCACCCCTTAGCCGGAGCCCTTAGGTCCTCTCTTGCAACACGCGTCCGCCCCTTTCAATATTTATTGGACAATGTCCTTCACCCGATTCTTCTTCGGTCATACGGCATTTCTCTTGCGTCACAAGCACGCTCACAAGAGATCTGCACACAACTCGTGAAAAGGGCAAACGACCCGAGAGGGTCGGACGCAAAGCCAAGAGACCGATGAATCGGGGGTCCTTCCCCAAGGTCCGTCTGGTTGCCATGATGATGCAAACGCATCTTTAAGGCAAAAGCCCGTTCCGAGGAACGGGCTTTTTTATTTCAAGAACAATTTCGACCTTTGCTCAGAGCAAACTTCTCGAAAGGGAAGGGCGCAGAGCAACGGGGCTAAAGCGGCGCTCGGATCGGCCCGGCCGGTCAGAGCGCGGGTGGGGGGCATCGGAAGGTCCGTTGAAGCGGACCGCACGGGCCCCGCATCTACTAAACGCCATGCCCGCCGAGCCGCCAAAGGAATTTTCCTTGGCGGCTTTTTATTTCTGCATGGAGGAACAACATGCAAACCTCATTGATCAAACGAAGCGCTCTGGGGATCATCGGTCTGATGCTCATTCTCAGTTGGGAAACGCCGGCCCTTGCAGCGAATGCGGATCTCTCTTGGAGCGCAAACACGGAAACCGATTTGGCGGGCTATAAAGTTTACTATGGGACTTCTTCGAGAAATTACGGCGCCCCCGTGGACGTGGGCAATCAAACGACGTTCACCGCAACCGGCCTGAGCGAAGGCCAAACGTATTACTTTGCCGTCACCGCGTACAACGCCGCAGGGTCTGAAAGCGGTCTTTCTACCGAGGTCAGCAAGACCTTTCCCGATACGACCCCCCCTGTTCTCTCTGCAATGGCGGCCGGCAGCATTACCAGCACCGGCGCCGTGATTACCTGGACCACGAACGAATCGGCCACCGCGCAAGTCGAATATGGAACCACCACGGCGTACGGATCTTCCTCGGCCCTCCGGAGCACCCTTCTCACGAGTCACAGCCGCACCCTGAGCAGCCTCGCCCCGTCGACCCTCTATCACTACCGGGTGATCAGCGGAGACGCGGCGGGGAATATCGCCACGTCCGGCGACAATACGTTCACCACCCCCGCCGCTCCCGATACGACGCCGCCGGCGATCTCCGGCATTGCCGCCGGCAGCATCACCCCCAATTCCGCCGTCGTCAGTTGGACCACCAACGAAGCGGCCGACACCCAGATTCAGTACGGCGCCACCTCCTCTTATGGCTCTTCCACGTCGCTCAATACAACAATGAGCACGGCTCACAGCCAGAGCCTCACAGGACTGACCGGAGCCACCACCTATCACTTCCGGGTTCTCAGCAAGGATGCCGCCGGAAATCTCGCCACTTCCGGAGACAGCACCTTCACCACGCTCACCCCCCCGGACACAACCCCGCCGACCCTTTCCGGCATTACGACAAGTAGCTTGACCTTTAACTCCGTCGTGATCACGTGGAGTACCGACGAAAACGCCACCACTCAAGTCGAATATGGAACCACGGCCGCCTACGGCGCTTCCTCGCCGCTCGACACCTCGCTCCTGACGAGTCATAGCAGAACCTTGAGCAGTTTGAATCCTTCGACGACCTACCATTTCCGCGTGATCAGCAAAGATGCCGCCGGCAATATCGCAACGTCCGGGGACAACACCTTTACCACGCCGGCTCCGCCGGACACCACACCGCCGACCCTCTCGGCCATCACGACCGGCAGTCTCACCAGCAGCAGCGTGACGGTGGGCTGGACGACCAACGAGCCGGCCGACACCCAGGTTCAGTTCGGCACGACCACGGCGTACGGATCGACCACCTCGCTCAACAGCGCGCTGACCACTTCCCACAGTCAAGGTCTGACCGGGCTCTCTGCTTCGACGACCTATCATTATCGCGTTCTCAGCAGGGATGCCGCCGGAAATCTCGCAACGTCCGCAGACAACACCTTCACCACGCCCGCTCCGCCGGACACGACGCCTCCGGTCCTCTCGGGGATCACCTCGGGGAATCTCACCGGCAGCGGCGCGACCGTCAGCTGGACGACCAATGAGCCGGCCGATACTCAGGTTCAGTTCGGCACCACCTCGGCCTATGGCTCCTCGACGACACTCAATACGGCCCTGGTCACCACCCACAGCCAAAGCCTGACGGGGCTGACCGGTTCGACGACATATCACTTCCGGGTTCTCAGCAGAGACGCCGCCGGAAATCTCGCCGCCTCCGGAGATAATACCTTCACCACACCGGCCCCGCCGGATACGACGCCGCCGGCTTTCTCCGGAGTCACCGCCAGCAGCCTCACCTTTAATTCGGTTGCAATCACCTGGAGCACGAACGAAGCCGCCACCGCCCAGGTGGAATATGGAACCACCACGGCCTATGGGTCTCTCTCGGCACTCGACGCCACGTTGGGAACCAATCACACCCGCACGTTGAGCAGCCTCAGCGCTTCGACCACTTACCATTACCGGGTCATCAGTAAAGATGCGGCCGATAATACCGCCGCCTCCGGGGACAACACCTTCACTACTTCCGCCGCCCCCGATACAACCCCGCCGGTCCTTTCAGGAGTCTCGGCAGGAACGGTGACGGCGACGTCGGCCGTCATCGGTTGGACCACGAACGAAGCCGCCACCTCTCAGGTGGAATACGGCGCGACGGCGGCCTACGGCGCTTCTTCCGCGCTCGACAATACTTTCCTAACCGGTCACAGCGTCACCCTGACCGGGCTCTCCCCTTCCACCCTCTATCACTTCCGCGTGATCAGCAAAGATGCCGCCAACAACACGGCCGCCTCCGGGGACAACACCTTTACCACGCCGGCCCCGCCGGATACGACCCCGCCGATCCTCTCCGGAATCGCAGCCGGCAACCTCACCAGCGGCGGCGCGACCCTCAGCTGGACCACCAACGAGCCAGCCGACACTCAGATTCAATACGGGACGACGACGGCCTATGGCGCTTCGACCAGCCTCAATACAGCACTCACCACCACCCACAGTCAAAGTGTGACGGGACTGACCGGTTCGACGACGTATCACTTCCGGGTTCTCAGCAAAGATGCCGCCGGAAATCTCGCCGCCTCCGGAGACAATACCTTCACCACACCGGCTCCGCCGGATACGACACCCCCGGTCCTCTCCGCGATCGTCGCGGGGAATCTCACCAGCAATGGGGTGACCATCAGCTGGACCACCCAGGAGCCGGCCGATACCCAGATCCAGTTCGGAACGACCGCTGCGTATGGGGCGACGACAGCGCTCACCAGCGCGCTGACGACCGCCCACAGTCAGAGTTTCACCGGCCTGGTCGCTTCGACGACATATCACTTCCGGGTCCTCAGCAGAGACGCCGCCGGAAATCTCGCCGCCTCCGGAGACAATACCTTCACCACGAAACGACCTTCTCCGGGGATCTCAAAGGTCACCTCCAAAAATGTGACGAAGAACTCCGCGACCGTTTCATGGACCACCGACGTCGCCTCGACCTCCCAGGTCGAATATGCGGCGACTACAACGGCCTCCTCCAAAGCCACCCGGAAGGTCTCCACCATCGACCCTTCCATGGTGATTGATCACAATGTCGTCTTGGATAATCTGACCCCCTCGACGACCTACTCCTTCCATGTCATCAGCACCGACGCGTCCGGCAACACGGAGATCTCCGCGGACGGTCTCTTTACGACCGCCCCGGCCGATACCTCCGGAGATACGACCGGGCCGGTCCTCTCCCCAACGACCGTCAGCGATCTTCGGGCCGATCGCGCCACCCTGAGCTGGGGAACCGATGAGCCTGCGACGACCCAGGTGGAGTATGGATTGACAGCGGCCTACGGCGGCCTGACCACGTTGAACGCCACGCTGCTGAACAGTCATTCGGAAATCCTCTCCGGTCTCCAAGCCGAGACCCTCTACCATTACCGGGTGAGAAGCGCCGACGCCGCCGGAAATCTCTCGTTGTCGGAAGACCGCACTTTCACGACGACCCCTCCCGGCGATACGACGCCGCCGGCCGACGTCCAAAATTTCACCGCCGTTCCCGGGGTTCAGATCGTCACGCTGAAATGGGTCAATCCTCCCGATTCGGATTTCGTCGGCGTCCGCATCCTCTATCGCACCGATCGTTTCCCGACCGACCTGAACGACGGGACCCTCCTCGGAGATTACGCAGGCCAGCCGAATGAACCGGTCAGCGTCATCCATGCCGGGTTGGGAAGCAACGTGACCTATTATTATTCCGCCTCCAGCTATGACCGTTCGGGCAACTATCAGCACACGGCGCATGCCTCCACCATGACGCTTGGGATCGGCGAAGGCCGGCCGACCACGCAAGGAGACGGCGGATCAGCGGGAGGGGGCTGTACCATGACGCCGGCCGACCGGCCGGCCGGAGGACCGCTCGATTCGGCCGAATGGTTGGGACTGATCGGGCTGGTTTTGGCGGGCCTGCTTCGTAAAGGGTGCAGAAATAAATAAAGGATCGGACAGACTCGACAAAAATGAATGGGGAGACTTGTCGGAGCGTCGCGCGAGGGGATTTTCAGTACGCGCTTTTAGAGATTATTTAATTCTTTGAATTCAATGTCCGGATAATGTTTCTGATGAAAAGCGCATTCTCTCTCCGTGGAGAACAAGGCGACCATCCGCCCCTCCCGGTCCTGAAGATGCATCCCTTCCCATCGGAGCCGAATCATCTTGTCGATGGCGCCGGCGTCTCCGCTCACCCACCGGGCGGCGGTATAGGGGAGACGCTCGACGGTGGTCTCGACGTCATATTCATATTGCAGCCGCGCCTGCACCACATCGAACTGGAGGTTGCCGACGACCGCCAGAATCGGCTCGCGGCGCGCGCCGTCGTGTGAGAAGAGAACCTGCATCACCCCCTCTTCCTCCAGCTGCTGAAGTCCCTTTTGAAACTGCTTGTTCTTGGAGAGATTCCGGTTGATCAGAATGCCGAAACATTCCGGGTGAAAGCGGGGAATGCCGTCGTACTTGAGCGGCGCCGCGGAGCAGAGGGTATCGCCGATGGCGAACAGGCCGGGGTTGACCAATCCCACGACATCCCCGGCAAAAGCCTCTTCGATCGTCTCCCGCTCGCGGCCGAAGAGCCGATGCGGCCGGGTCATCCGGACCTTCCGATCCAAACGGGAGTGGTAGACCAGCATATCTTTTTCGAATCTTCCGGAGCAGACCCGAAGGAAGGCCATCCGGTCCCGGTGCCGGCGGTCCATGTTGGCCTGGATCTTAAAGATGAATCCGGAGAAGGCCTCGATCCCCGGCATCACCAGGCCGTGGCTGCTCATGCGGGGCCCCGGCGGCGGCGCCAGATCCTTCAGGCCGGTGAGAAACGGCTCCACGCCGAAGTTGTGGATGGCGCTCCCGAAGAAGACCGGCGCCACCTCTCCTTTCAGAAATCGGTCCCGCTCGAATGAAAATCCCGCGCCGGCCAGCAGCTCCACATCCTCGCAAAGCTGCCGATAGGCCGGGCCGCCGATCTCCCCTTCCAGGCACGGATCGTCGATCTCGCCGACCCAGACCGGCGCTTTGTCCTGCCCCCGCACCGTCCGCTGAAAGCGGAGCACCTGTTTGTGCTCCAGATCGTAGACCCCCTGAAAATCGGGTCCT
>SCUR01000038.1 GCA_004297235.1 Candidatus Manganitrophaceae bacterium
TTTCACCCGCAACCGACTCTCAGGGCCGTCCTTTTAAAAGAAAATGTAAGGAATCCTCGCCTGATCCGACTTCCTTTTGACACTGAATCAACCGGAATGCTAGTGTGAACGGAGCAAGGAGGGCTCTCCCATGGAGGAACCGAACGAAACAGAAGGACACCCCTCTTCTCCAAAGCCGGAAGAGGCGGCAGCGGTTCCTCCCGGGCTCGACCGGCCGGCCCCCAAGACGCTTGAACCGGCAACACCCTCTGCAAGCGCCTGGCGTTTTCGCCACCCGCTGTTTGTCCGTCTCGGCCACTGGCTCAATGTTCTCTGTCTTCCGATTCTCTTGATGAGCGGGTTTCAGATCTTCAATGCGCATCCGGCCCTTTATTGGGGCGAGCGGTCGGATCGCGACCGGCCGATCTTGGCCATGAAAGCGGTGCGGACGGAGAACGGCGAGATCCATGGAGTGACCACCCTTTTTGGACACGCATTCGACACCACCGGCCTCTTCGGCGTCTCCCGAAACGAAGGGGGGGCGCTTGACCGCCGGGGCTTCCCCGAATGGATGACCCTCCCGACCCACCAATGGCTGGCGATGGGACGGCGCTGGCACTTCTTCTTCGCCTGGATCTTCGTCATCAACGGGGTGATCTTCGCCGCCGCCTCTCTGGCGGGCCGCCATTTCCGGAGCGACCTGCTGCCGAGAAAAGACGATCTCCTAAAAATCGGGGGATCGATCCGCAACCACCTTCTCTTCCGTCATCCCGGCGGCGAGGAGGCGGCCCATTATAACGTCCTCCAGAAGATCGCCTACACCGCCATCGTCTTCATCGTGGCGCCGCTGATCGTCTTGACCGGGCTGACGATGTCGCCGAATCTCGACGCCGCCTTTCCCGGCCTGCTCACCCTCTTCGGCGGACGGCAGTCGGCCCGGACGATTCACTTCATCGCCGCCTTCACCTTCATCGGCTATACAGTGGTCCATGTGTTGATGGTGGCGATCACCGGGCTTTGGAACAACCTTCGATCGATGATCACCGGATGGTATCTCCTTCCGGAATCAGGAGAGAAACATGAAGAAAAAAATTAGCCTCGACCGCCGGCGCTTCTTGGTCCGCGCCGCCCAGCTCTCCGGCCTCTTTCTCCTCGCCGGCTGCGAAAATCTCTCGCGGAAGCCCTGGTTCGAAGGGCTCCTGAGCAGCGCCGAGGGGGTAACCCGCCGAGTGCAACGCCTCATCACCCCCCGAAAGGCGATGGCGAGGGAGTTCACCGAGGCCGACCTCTCTCCCGTCTTTCCGGTCAACGGAACATCCGATCCCGACACCGAGGAATACCTCGCCTTGGCTCAAAATAACTTCTCCGGCTGGCAATTGGAGGTCGGCGGCCTGGTCGAAACGCCGGCGCGTTTCTCCCTCGCCGAGCTGCGTCAGCTTCCCTCGCGGACCCAGATCACCCGACACGATTGCGTGGAGGGATGGAGCGCCATCGGAAAATGGAAGGGGGTGCCGTTGAACATTATTCTGGACCGGGTTCGTCCCCGTCCGCAGGCCCGCTACGTCGTCTTCCACTCGGCCGATCCCGACGAGCTCGGCCAATATTATTACGAGAGCATCGACTTCGAGGATGCCTATCACCCCCAGACGATCCTTGCGTATGATCTCAACGACCGGCCCCTTCCAATTGGGAACGGCGCTCCGCTTCGTCTGCGTCTCGAACGGCAGCTCGGCTACAAGATGGCGAAGTATGTCATGCGAATCGAGCTGGTCGATCGCCTCGACAATATCGCCGGCGGCAAAGGGGGCTACTGGGAAGACCAGGGATACGAATGGTACGCCGGGATATAGTCGTCACGCCGCCTCGTCCTCACGATCCCTTCTTTAAGTTCAAGCCGCCCTTCCCATCCGATTAAAAAGAACCTGTAAGGAACTCCGAGGGACCGCGACTAACCGATGGAAGGCATTACTCACCCAACCCACCCAAAGGAGATAAACAATGAAAACGAAAATGATTCCGATGCAATGGGTCGCTTTGTCGCTAGGCATGCTTCTCTTCGCCGCCCCCCTTTTCGCCATCGACTCCGACGGCATGAAAATGCAAAAGGACGACATGATGATGAAAGAGGGAACGATGTCGGCCGACGAGATGAACCGGAAAGGGGATCAGATGATCTCCGAGGGAACGGCCATGAAGAAGAAAGCGGCGATGATGAAAAAGGAAATGAAGAAGGGAAATCAGATGAAGGGCGACGGCATGGACAAAATGGAGAAAACCGATCCGATGGGGGAGATGAAGTCGGACAGTATGAAGAAGTAACGAATTGTGCTAATTTAACGTAAGCAACCCGACCCGCCCGGGAGGGGGAGGAGGACCATCATGAGCTGGACATTGGGATTTTTAGCCGTCGTCGCGGGAGCCCTGACCGTCTTGAGCCCCTGCATCCTGCCGATCCTTCCTCCCCTCCTGAGCGCCTCGGTCTCCGGCGGTCCCCGCCACCGTCCGCTTTGGATCGTTCTCGGACTCGCAATCAGCTTCACCCTCTTCGGCGTGATCTTCGCCCTCTTCGGCACCTTCCTCGGCCTCAGCAATGCCACACTCCGATCCGCGGCGCTCCTGATCTTGTTCTTCTTTTCCTGGAACCTTCTGCTGCCGTCCCTTTGGGAACGAATCGGAGCCAAGATCGGCGCGCTCGCCCAACAGATCCCAGGGATGAGCCGT